>JAKACV010000020.1 GCA_021821085.1 Bacillota bacterium
CTCGTTCGCGTAGCACATTGCGTTGAATTTTTCCTGATGGGGTCATGGGAAAATCTGTTACAAATTCTATTTCTCGTGGGTATTCGTGCGCACCTAAACGTTCCTTTACCCATTTTTGCAGTTCTTTTTTGAATTGGAGTTGAGTAAAAAACATCATACGGGAGTATACATAGTTAATGTATACTCCCGTATTTCTGGAGCGGATGACGAGATTCGAACTCGCAACATTCAGCTTGGGAAGCTGACGCTCTGCCAATTGAACTACATCCGCATAATATTACATTTAATAAAATAGAACGAGTTTATTATATCACTTATTCTCTATAAGTTCAAGTCATGAGCGATTGCAACAGAGCCCACGCAACTTTTTTCCAGTTCTTCGACCTCGCCTTGCCTCTCGACGCAATTACGGCTGGCCTTTACCCTGATTCCTGTCTATGCGATAAATTTCGCGGTTTATGGACGAGATTCGGCTACCGATTTTTTTCGAAATCTGTTTGCTTGTAGACACGTCTATCCCGTATCCCAGAGGACTTTCGTATGACCTGCCAAACCCCAACGCATCTGCTCTTTGATTTCTTGGATCACGTCTTGGAGCGGATATTCCATGCGTCCGGTTCTCGCGCGTCAAACAGCCCCTTGGCATCCTGCATGAAGGTGCGCCGCTCTTCCGTCATCCGAATCACCACCTGGCACAGCGCCCTTCGTACGGGATCATGGGAAGGCAATCTCTTCCCACGCGGAATCACTTTCCGATACCGTCCTTTCTGAATCCCCCGATCTAGCTCCTCCATACTCTTGATGCGATGGGCAAAGCCAAGAAACATCACGGTGAATATGACGTCTGAACCAATTTGGGGGTTTGGGTCTATCGTCATTCGCCCGATTGACCATGCGCCCGACGTGATGTACCTTGGAGCAGTAGAGGAGAAATCCTCTTGCCCACTGTCGATTCATAGTGGCATCGCCTTCTTGGGTGTAGTTCCTTTGGAGGTTTTCTACATTTGCCTGCGATTGGAATTATAAACGCTCATAAAAAAACGGTAGTATTTGCTTGAATTGGAATGCTTCCGGATGGAATATTTGTTCTGTTCCTCCGACAAATAAAATGCCACCTGGTTTAAGCGCTTGCGCAAATTTTCGAGCTATTGCGTTTTTTGCATCGTCAGTGAAGTAAATAAGCACGTTTCTGCAAATAATCAGATCAAGGTTACGCGGATACGAATCGGAAAGTAAATTATGTTGTTTAAATGTGATTGCGTTACGCAACGCATCGTGAATCTGCACTTTGTTGAGACCCCGATTTGAAAAATATTGATTACGCATTGGTGAGTCAATCAGATCGATTTCTTTCTCAGGATAGATTCCACGACGCGCAATATCTAACGCATGTGAGTCAATATCTGTAGCTAAAATCGAAACGTTGCTGATTGGCATTAGGGTAAGAAGCAGCATGAGCAATGTATAAGGTTCTTGACCGGAACTACATGCAGCGCTCCAAGCAGAAAAGGTTTGACCCGTATATAATCGTGGAATCACTCGCGTAATTAAAGTTTCCCAACGTGTGGGATTTCGAAAAAATTCAGATACATTAATTGTCATACGATCAAGTAATTCTTCCATTAACTCTTGATCTTTGCAGACGACAGGAAAGTACTCTTCAAATGAATTATAACCGCGCTTATTACATAAAGACAACAAACGACGCTCCATTTGAGGACGCTTATAGTAGGTGAGATCAATCCCAGTCGTCATTTTAAATTGCTCGACAAACCACTCATAACCTTGTTTTGTGTTGGATATTTGCTCATCCATGAAAATTGCATCCCGCTTCTTTATTTTAACTCTCACTAAAAGGTTCAGGGTATATTCCCGAACTCTTTTAGTGAGAGAAAGTGATCAGACCTTATAACCCTAAATCCATTTTCCAATCGTTTGTTCATACATGGTTAGCTCATTTTGTGTGAACCACATTGCGATTTCTCGAGCGGCACTTTCCGCAGAATCACTACCATGTATAATATTCATTCCTAGACTGATGCCATAATCTCCACGAATGGTGCCAGGTAAAGAGTCTACAGGATTTGTCTTTCCCATCATAGATCGAGCAATTGAAATGGCATTCGGAGCTTCCCAAACCATTGCAAAGACAGGTGAAGAGGTAATAAAGGTGACTAACTCACCAAAGAAAGGACGTTCGCGATGTTCAGCATAGTGGTCCTCAGCCAATTGTGATGGAACTTGCAAAAATTTTGCGCCGACTAATTTCAAACCGCGATTTTCAAATCGAGAAATAATATCTCCAATTAAGCCGCGTTGTACACCATCTGGTTTAATCATAATAAATGTGCGTTCCATCGTGGGCCTCATTTCTTCGTAAGCTTCTTTTATATTCACAACGCATCTTATTGTATCAGCCAAGGTAAGGATAACGCAATGTAGCGATCTACTCTTTGACTACATTTATTCACTAGTGATCTCGTTGACCGACAAATTTTGCGAGTTCTATGAGAGAGTCTCGCGTAGGGGTTGCAGGTAGCGATGCAAGTGCGCGATCTGCCTTTTTCAAGTAGCGATCTGCAAGGGCTTGTGCACTTGTAATTGCCCCACTCTCTTTGACGATGGTAATGGCTCGTATAACTTGTTCTGTTGTCTGTGTAGGGGAAATCAACTTTCTCAACTCATCTCTTTGATCCGAATCACGCAATGCATATAGGACAGGAATCGTAATATTCCCTTGCCGTAAGTCGCCGCCAATCGGTTTGCCTAAACGTTCTGCAGAAGCAGTAAAATCGAGGATATCATCCGTGATTTGAAAAGCCATTCCTGCATAATAGCCAAAACGTTGAAGAGTTCTGATGATAGAGGCATCTGAGTTAGAAACAATGGCCCCTAATGCACAGGACATTTCAATCAATAGTGCGGTTTTGCGACGAATTCGCTTCAAATAGTTGCGCAAATTCTGCGCAAGAGAGTAAAGATCACGGATTTGCTCAATTTCTCCCATGCACATATGTTCAATAGCTGCAGAGAGAATTTGATGGGCGCGAAGATCTGGGACTTCGGATAACACGGATAGTGCTTGAGCAAATATAAAATCCCCTGTATACATTGCCACTCGGTTGCCAAAGTGAGCTTTTACTGTAGGATTACCACGCCGTCTATCGGAATTGTCAATTACATCATCATGCACAAGGGTTGCCATATGAATAAGTTCTAAACCTACAGCTACATTGGCTAATGAACGCACATCATACGTTCCGAATTTTCCAGCTAACAACACGAATACGGGTCGTAATCGCTTGCCCCCAGCCTTTAATAAATGTATAGCCGCATCTTCGAGGATGGGCTGTGTGGAACGCAATTGGTCACGAAGTCGTTCTTCAACATAGGCGATATCTACTTCTAAATCAGCGTATAAATCTGCAGCAACCACGGTGTCATTCACCTTCTACATCTGCGCTACGACATCATTTCGGTTGAGGTTTACGTCCAATATGCAGGGCGCATATTCCTCCCGTCAAGGCGTAGTGCTCAATGTGTTCTAATCCAGCTTCGGCAAAAAGCTTAGCCAATGCAAAGCGATCAGGAAATTCAATTAAAGATTCCGGCAACCATTTATAGGGCTCAGCTTTGCCAACTACCAATCGCCCGATAAATGGGAGTATGCGATAAAAATAAAAGTAATATAAGGCGCGAAATGGTGGCCATGTGGGTTTTGAAAGTTCTAGTGAAACAACAAGTCCACCCGGTTTTACCACCCGTTTCATTTCTTCAACAACACGTAACACATTGGGTACATTGCGCAAACCAAACCCAATTGTCACGTAGTCAAATGTGTTTTCCGGATAAGGAATATCCATTGCATTACCGCGAATCAGTTCGATACAATCTGTCAGATGGTGGCGTTTAACCTTCACTTCACCAACGTCAAGCATTTCTTGACAAAAGTCTAGTCCTACAACATGTCCATCAGCACCTGACGTCTCAGCTAAAGAGATGGCCCAATCTGCGGTACCAGTGGCAAGATCCAGACATTTTGCACCTGGATGCACGTTGATCTTTCGCATCGTGAATTTGCGCCAAAACTTATGTTGATTAAAACTCAGTACAGAATTCATGACATCATAGCGGCCTGCGATTTGCGAAAATACGTCATGCACGAATTCAGAGTGTACACGAGTATTGTTTTCCGACATATGCGATCACCCGCCTTCCACGGATGGAACATGGTCTGCCCCATTGTTTGCGTGTTGAAAAAAATTTCTTAACATACCCCAACCTTCACTGCCGATTACATCAATTGCAATATCTTCTAGTTGTACCATCACTTCGCGAAAACTATGAAATATGCGTTTCGTCGTGCCATACTTCATGTGAAGTGACGTGAGGCGTTTATCGCACACTTCACTTCGGGGTTGCATTAGTAAAAAAGGTCGCTCATCTTCAGATGCGAACGTCGCCAATAGGACATTGGCCAATGATGTCTTCCCGGCATGGCTGACGCGTTCTACTTCTTTATCATAAATACTTGCAGCAATCGCTAGATCCACTAGTGTGCGTATGCGCTCGATTGGAGCATACGTATCGCATAGTGCGTGTAGAAGTGCTCCGTGAATGGTCGACAAATCTTTAAGATAATTGGCTTCACTATAAGTACCATTTAATCGTGCATCGTGTAACGACATTTTAGCCTCGTTAATTTGAACAATGGCCTTTGCGAAAATTTTCACCATATCAAGAAGCCCAGCATCCGCCAATAATCTATAAAATAAACTACTAAGATAGTCTCCACCTAAAATGGTTAATTGTCGACGTTTCTCATGAGTCGTTCTACCTTCCGTAATTGAATCATGCATCGAAAGGCCGTGATACATCATCACCATCGCTGCTAATAGGCGTTGTCCAACTGTACTTCCAAGTCTTGCTTTCCCGAGGACTGTCGCACCAAGGAATAGTTGCAGCTGCGACAAGGCGGGAAGTACCGATTCGTCCTTGAGCACTTGATGTGCAATCATATGCTCAGCGAAAGTTTGCACCTCGTCGAACTGCAAACTTTCGTTTAGGCTTAGATTATCGAGATCCACACCCACCCAGTCCATCTCCCGCCATCCACGTTTGCCATCACCATATGAAGCGCGTTCATTATATCACATTCAGGTTCATGTAAGCATGGTTTGCTATGATTAGTTATTTATAGTTCTGTGTCAATCGTGCCATGTTTCGTATAAATGAGAGCAGGACCTCGTATTTTCATCGCTGATGTGTATTCAGTAAACTGTGCGATCATTACTTCGCCTCGATCAAGTTTTTCTAGATGATTAAATTTTGTTTCTTGGCCCCGGGTTAACCCGATGACTTGCACACCGCTTACTTTTGCCTTGATGACTATATAGTCCTCTTCCGTCACGTTAAATACTCCCTTTCGGATATGAGGTCTGCGCTATTGATAAAAAAATCAGCCCACTCTGTGCGGGCTGATTTTTGTGGTCGGAATGCCGGGATTCGAACCCGGGACCTCTACCTCCCCAAGGTAGCGCGCTACCAGGCTGCGCTACATCCCGTCACTTGCGAATGGAATGAATTATACCAGTGAACTTATGATTTCGCAAGTATGAGAAAAACGTCGGAAAAAGACGAAACAATAGTTATTTTCTCATTTCCTCGGCAATCCTTTTCTCTGTTTTTCGAGTGTACGAAGTTCAATCCGACGGATTTTTCCACTGGTTGTTTTGGGAAGTGAATCTACAAATTCAATATCACGTGGATATTTATATGGGGCTGTTGTTGATTTTGCGTATTCTTGGAGTTCCTTTTTTAATTCATCACTGGGATAAATCCCTTCTTTTAAAATAATAAATGCTTTTACGATATGACCTCGCTCTTCATCAGGACTTGCTACAGCAGCGCACTCGGCTACAGCAGAGTGTCTTACGAGTGCATCTTCAACTTCAAACGGTCCAATTGTGTATCCCGAACTAATAATCATGTCATCGGCCCGACCTTCAAACCAGAGATATCCATCTTCATCAAAACGGCCTAAATCACCTGTGACATAATAATCACCTCGAAAGGCTCGTTTTGTTCGTTCGGTATCATATAAATATTCCTTAAAAAGAGTCGGTGCAGAGCGTTTTACAGCGATGTCGCCGATCTCCCCTACTGGTAGTGGTTGTCCGTCCTCGTCAATGACATCAACTTCATGCAGTGGCGAAGGTTTACCCATAGAGCCTGGTTTGACTGTCATTCCTACCTGGGTTGCTACGAGAAGTGAATTCTCTGTTTGGCCATAGCCATCGCGCACATAGACCTGACATTGACGAAGAAAAGCATCAATGACTTCTCGATTGAGTGGTTCGCCCGCACTTACCGCGCTGCGTAAAGAATGCGGATGCCACGTTGGCATATTCCTTGATTTGGCCATCAAACGGTATTCTGTGGGAGTCGCACAAAGTACGGCAATTGGATACATTTTTAGTAGAGATAAATATCGTTCAGGATTGAATTTTCCAGTATAAACAAAGGCTGAACCGCCCTTGCCGAGAATCGATACAAAGGGACTCCAAATCCATTTTGCCCATCCAGGGCTTGCTGTTGCCCATGCCCATTCTCCTTCTTGTACGTCAAACCAATGCGTCGCGGCGTTCGCAATGTGTGCGCGCGCCCAACCATGAACATGAACAACCCCTTTAGGTCCACCGGTTGTTCCAGATGTATAGGATAGAAACGCCATGTCGCTTGCAAGCGTATCGGCAGGTTGTGGAGCATGAGAGTTGCTTACATTCGCATGTAATTCTTTAAGGGAATGAAATCCATCGCGTGTACCCTCTGTAAGAATGCGAATGACAGAATGATCTTCTACGAGAGCCTGTTCGACCTCTTGAATGATGTGCGGTGCAGTAATGACAGCCTTAATTTGGGCATGGCGCACACGATATAGAATATCGCCTGTTCGCAACATTTCTGATCCAGGTAGAATGACTGCACCTAGACGATTGAGGCCTAGATAAATTTTATAGGCGTCAATTCCACGATTGACCAGCACAAGCACGCGATCACCTTGGGCAATGCCGATGTTTGCAAAATTTTGTTGCAATACCATTGAGGCATCACTTAGCTCTCCATAAGTGATTTGTTCTGTTTGATCATTTTCCATATGGACAAAAAGCGCAAGATTATCGCGATGTGTTGCAGCATAATCCGAAATAATTGCTGCGAAATTATAGTTATTTTCCAAAAAATATTCCTCCCCCTGTTCTGTCGCACGGGTATTTTACAGTGTTATTTAAATATTCATGTTGATTTATATTCGCTATGGATAAGAAATTTCCTGCTAGCTTTGGAAATACACAAAACGCGCGGATTCAGTCCGCGCGTTGTTAGAGGTGCCCAGTTCAATGGAAGTGGTGTGTTAGAGAATGATCGCGATTAATCCGCCGCTGCCCTCATTAATAATACGTTGCAGAGTTTCTTTCAACTTGTATTGTGCATTTTCAGGCATCATAGACAGCTTTCCAGAGATGCCCTCACGGACAATGGCAGCAAGTGATTTACCGAAAATATCAGAATCCCAAATTTTTAACGGGTTCTCTTCAAAGTCTTGCATGAGGTATTTGACTAATTCCTCACTTTGCCGCTCAGTCCCTACGATAGGTGCAAATTCAGATTCGACATCGACGCGAATCATATGAATCGATGGAGCAGTAGCCTTTAAACGGACGCCAAAACGTGATCCTTGTCGAATCAACTCGGGTTCGTCTAATGCCATTTCTTCCAGGACAGGAGGGGCGATTCCGTATCCGGTTAGTTTCACCATACGCAATGCGTCGGCGACTTTATCATATTCCTT
The DNA here is from genome assembly GCA_021821085.1 of Bacillota bacterium. GTDB lineage: Bacteria > Bacillota > Bacilli > Alicyclobacillales > SLC66 > Sulfoacidibacillus. The sequence goes on from JAKACV010000020.1 coordinate 7,850, forward strand.
TTTCGCATATGCAAAGTCTTTCATCAATTTGAGTAACTGATCTTTGCCGCGAATTTCAACACCCACAACTTCAGTGAGAACTTGATCATACAACGTGTCTGGAGCAGAAAGCTCAATATCTGCAACTCCTTGCCCCATATCTACTCCGGCAAGCGCTGCTCGAGCGATAAATTCATATTGTGAGAAGTTTCCTACTACGCGGTCTACATCGCGTAGGCGCTTAATGTCGCGAATCGTTTCACGAACGGACATCTCATAACTTTTGCGCAACCAGTGTTCGGGGTCTAGCACCATTACCCAACTGGGTAAATTTACATTAACTTCATGTACTGGAAACTCAAAAAGAGCTTCTTTGAGGATGAGAAGAACGTCTTCACTCCCCATTGTTGCGCAAGAAATTGCAACCGCCGGAACATCATACTTTTCGATTAAGGCAGCACGTAAAGTTTGCGTTTCTGGACTATAGGGGTGCACCGAGTTGATGACCATCACGAAGGGTTTACCGAGTTCTTTTAATTCAGCAATCACGCGTTCTTCTGCATCAATATAATTTTCTCTGGGGATTTCCGAGATTGAGCCATCCGTCGTGATGACGAGACCAATGGTTGAGTGGTCGGCGATGACCTTGCGTGTGCCAATCTCCGCTGCATCCTGAAATGGAATGGGATCGTCATACCAAGGGGTACTGACCATGCGAGGACCATTTTCATCCTCATAACCTCGTGCCCCAACGACTGTATAGCCAACGCAATCGACCAGACGGCAATCAATTGTTAAACCCTCAGCTACCGTAATTCGAGCGGCCTGATTAGGGACAAATTTTGGTTCAGTCGTCATAATGGTACGTCCTGCAGCACTTTGCGGCAACTCATCAATGGCACGAGCGCGATCAGCCTCATCTTGCATTCCGGGCAGCACAATGAGTTCCATGAATTTCTTTATGAATGTTGACTTACCAGTCCGTACTGGGCCTACGACGCCCAGATAGATATCGCCGCCAGTTCGCTCCGCAATATCTTTAAATATATCAAATTTTTCCACGCTATTCCCTCCCTAACTTCAAAAGCCAGCGTAGATGACCAATCATGTTCTGTTGGCTGCGGGCGCCTGACGGCCTCATCTGCGCAAAGCCCTGTTTGGACGTTACATATATATGAGCTTTGCGGCCCAATATGCCCGCATTATCTTATTGGCCACAGCGAGTCCTATTTGTTCTATATATACGATGCGCTTGAGTAAGGTAGAACACAGGCGAGGAAATTATTTGAGGGAAGTAGTAAATAAGCAGGTAACATGACGGATCATCTCATGTTACCTGCTTATAAAGGTTGTTCAAAAAGGGTCGAGAACTCTGCGGCGCAGGGCTTCGGCTTGTGCTGGACATGCGTGCTCATGTCCCACTTATCGTACACTCCGCGCGCATGTCCAGACTTCACCAAACCCCTGCTTGCATCTTACCTCAACCCTTTTTGAACAGGCTCTTATAAGGATTATCGTCGCAAATTCCAACTATCACTCATATATTTCTCGTGCATGAGCTGTACTGCATCTTTTTCTTCTTGCTCTGTGAGTGTCATCGGTGATAGTTCTAAATGAAGCCCCCTGGCAAATCCGGAGGCAAATGCATCTACCGCTTCTTGGTAACTGATATTGCGCGATGTCAGTTGGCGAACACTGATTGCTCGTTCATCAAATTCTTTTCGGACGCGCTCACGTTCTTTTTCAGAACGAAAAGTGAGTACATCAAATAAGTCGTCAGGGTTCAAATCAAGAAGTAACGAGCCGTGTTGTAATAATCCATTATGAGCTCGAACTTGTGCACTTCCTGCTATTTTTTTTCCTTCAACAACAAGTTCATACCAAGATGGGGAATCAAAGCATGCCGCAGAACCTAGCGTCGAGTATTTGGTCCGTTCTGATTCATCCGCTAAAGACACAACTTCCGCCTGTACACCGAGTGCAATAAACCCTTCACAAAGGCCAAGCGATAACTGTCGGTATGATTCAATGACAGACGCTTTTGCATACGGATGATTTCCTGGTACAATCACACTATATGTTACTTCTTTATCATGGAGTACAGCTCGTCCTCCAGTCATACGCCGAACGAGTGAAAAATTACGCGCCCGAACTCGTTCACGATCCACATCGCGATCGATTCGTTGAAAATATCCGACAGAAACTGTTGGGCGATCCCAAGCATAAAAGCGAATGGTTGGAGGAATATCACCACGCGCTACATGCATAAGGATGGCTTCGTCAAGTGCCATATTGTATTCAGCACTGTGGATCCCCGTATCAAGAAGCCGAAAATGATCTATTTGTCCCATGGATTACTCGGAAATTTGCACTTGATATTCAGATGCAGTCAGTAGATTTTTTGGGTCACTGTCCATTTCAACAACAATCATCCAACCATCAGTATAGGGCTGTTCGTTTACCTTCTCTGGTACGTCGTTTAGTTGCGCATTCACTTCGATGACTTTACCAGATACAGGGGCATAGAGATCTGATACCGTTTTTACTGATTCGACAGTTCCAAATGTCTCCCCAACAGTGATCGTTGCCCCGATTTCTGGAAGTTCCACAAAAACGATATCCCCCAATTCGCTCTGGGCAAAATCGGTAATCCCAATCTGAGCGGTCTTTCCTTCAACCCGCACCCATTCGTGTTCTTTGGTATACAGTAAATTCTCTGGTGTTTGACTCATTTAATTTAGCCTCCTTGCAGTATGTATGCATGACATTGTACCACTTATGGGTAAGCCCAGCCAGTTGCAACTTCAAGCAGAAAAGGTTCAACTTCATGTGTTTTCGTTCTTGACATGAGATCATCGACTGCAACTCGTGGAGATTTTTTATGAAACAAAATATCCCCAATCGCAGTCGCAATCGGCATTGGAACGGAAACGGTATTTGCTACAGTGAGCGCGACTTGCGTTGTGCGCACACCCTCTACAACCATCCCTACTCTCTTAAGTGCGTCTTCTAGAGAGAGACCTTGCCCAAGTAGGTATCCTGCATTCCAATTTCGGCTATGACGACTCGTACATGTGACAATAAGATCACCTAAACCAGTCAAACCGGAAAAAGTATTATAGGTTGCGCCTAATTGAATGCCTAACCGTGAGATTTCGACTAATCCTCTTGTCATAATGGCAGCTCGTGCATTGTCTCCATAGCCAAGTCCGTCAGAGATGCCACAACCAAGAGCAATAATGTTTTTTAGTGCGCCACCGAGTTCGGCCCCTATTACATCGGGATTCGTATAAACGCGTAGAACCGCATTCATGAGTACGTCTTGAATGTATTGTGCAGTCCCTTTAGATACGCTAGCGACCACAAGGGTGGTGGGAAGTTCACGCGAAACTTCTTCCGCGTGACTGGGTCCTGTAATAACAGCCAGACGTCTCTCCGACAGCGTGTGACAAACCTCGAGTATGACGGTTGACATGCGCGCACTGGTAACAAGCTCTAGTCCCTTTGTAGCATGTGCGACAATTGTGTCTGGTTGTAGGAGTGGACCGATTTTTTTGCAGGTGTCGCGCATAGCATGTGAAGGGACCACGAGAATCACCAAATGAGCATGTGCGATCCTCTGCTCATCAGTCGTTGCTTGTAAACGATCATTCAAAATAACGCCAGGTAGATACATTTTATTCGTATGAAGTTCATTGATCTCCTTGACCAATTCCTCCCGCCTAACAATAAGCGTTACCTCGTGACCGTTTTTCGCAAGTACAGAGCCTAATGCAGCGCCGAAGCTTCCGCCCCCAACTACCGCGACTCGCTGTATGAGATCATGATCGACTTGCATCGACAGTAAACTCCATTCTTATTTAGAAAAAATTTGATGTTCAGTTCCTTGGCGCAGTCGAGTAATATTGGTCCGATGTCGCCAAAAGGTCATCAAAAAAATGGTGATACTAACCCAAATATATGGTGCAGGGGTATGCATCGCTAATTGGAAAATAGGAATAAGTGTAACGAATACCAGTGCAGCTAGGGATACATAACGTGTGATGAAAAGTAGAGCAATCGCTACGAGTCCAGCGTATAACACAGGTGGGAAACTAAGGGTTGCAAGAACGCCAATGGTCGTTGCAACGCCCTTGCCACCCCGAAATCCAAAGTAGATAGGCCAATTGTGACCGACAATTGCTGCAAGACCTGCCAATCCCATCGCCCAATCTGAATCGCTTGCCAGAAGGTGGGCAAAAGCAATTGCCAAAATTCCTTTGGCGATATCTGCGATTAATACAATAAGTGCTATTTTGGGACCCAGCACACGCAAAGTATTGGTGGCCCCTGCATTACCGCTCCCGTGTTCTCGAATATCGACATCTGATGCTATTTTACCGGCAATATAGCTACTGCTGATCGCTCCCAGCAAATAACCAACGATCATGCTAAGAAAGAGCATCTCCATCCCCCTTAGCGCGAACACAGTTACTTTCGTTCATGTGAGTTGCGTTCGCGTATGAGAATACGCATTGGAGTTCCAAGAAATCCAAACGATTCTCGCAGTTTATTTTCTAAATAACGTTGATAAGAGAAATGCATCATATCTGCCTTATTAACAAACACTGCAAACGTTGGTGGTTTTACAGCCACTTGTGTTGCGTATAAGATCTTTAGGCGTTTACCTTTATCGGTCGGCGGAGGTACCATAGCAACCGCTTCTTGTACGATTGTATTGACCGTAGATGTTGCAATTCGCTGCGCATGATTTTCCGCTGCTTCCGCCGCAATTTCTAATACTCTTCGAACACGTTGCCCGGTTTTTGCAGAAATAAAGACAATGGGCGCCCAAGCGAGAAATGGAAAATGCGATCGGATCGTCTTTTCGAATTCCTGTGCTGTTTTTCCGTCTTTTTCAATCGCATCCCATTTATTCACTGCAATGACGATCGCTTTTCCAGCATCAAGGGCATACCCCACGACACGCTTGTCTTGTTCAATAATACCAGAAGCCGCATCAATAATGAGCACAGCAACATCACATCGTTCGATGGCCTTTAATGCTCGCAAAACACTGTACTTTTCGGTTGCTTCGTATACCTTTCCACGTTTACGCATGCCTGCTGTATCGATCAGAACAAACTGTGTCTGATCTAAGGTAAGTGCTGTGTCAATGGCATCGCGCGTTGTCCCTGCTTGATCGCTCACAAGGACGCGGTCTTCACCTAATAAAGCGTTGATTAGAGATGATTTACCGACATTTGGTCTACCAATGACGGCAACTTTGATCGTATCTTCGTCAAGTAATTCAGCATCTGAACTTTCCGGTGGAAAATAATTAAAAACCGCATCAAGAAGATCGCCAATACCTAAAGCGTGCTCTGCAGAAACTCCAATTGTTTGTTCAAAGCCTAAACCATAAAAGTCGTAGGTGAGCGCTGTGCGCTCTGTATTATCTAATTTATTTACCGCAACAATAACTGGTTTTCCGGATCTGCGCAAGAGATTTGCGATTTCTTCGTCAGAGGAGGTCATTCCCATAAGTCCATCGACTACAAATACAATGACTTGTGCTTCGTCGATCGCCAATTCAATCTGTGCACGAATGCGAACCGCTATGGCATCCTCTTGTCCAATTTCAAGTCCACCTGTATCGATTACGCGAAATGATCGCGACCGCCATTCTGTGGATGCAAATATCCGATCGCGTGTAATCCCGGGGCGATTTTCTACAATTGAAAGGCGTTGCCCAATAATACGATTAAATAACGTTGACTTTCCTACGTTTGGTGTACCAACAATAGCTATAACTGGTGCTGCCATATCTTATTTCCCCCCTTTCTTCTATCAATCAACTTCCACTCATGGCTCCTACGGAGCGTGAGTGTGTTGTTTCATATCGTTGTCTAACTGGTAATACATGAGTTTTTCCGAGCGCTCCATAAACTAAGCCGCTTGCATTTGGTGGGACGACTAGAATTTCAAGTTGAAGTTGGTCGCGAATCTGTTCTACATGGAAGTCATCCAGAAAGATGTCTGCATCCTCTTTTAGCATGACATCGGGAATCAACAGTACATCTGCTGTAAATCGGTTCTGCAATTGAGCAATAATGTCTTGGCCTGTGATTAAACCCGTAACCGTTACTTGATCTCCATAAAATTTGTTGACGATGGTGTGAACATCCACAGTCAATCCTTCAATTTGATTGAGTCGATTGGCAACTCTAGTTATAAATTTATGTGCAGAGACGCCTGTGACAAGTCCTACATGACGAGATTTGACTATCTTTTTTGGGAGTTTTTTCTCAAGTAGAGAAAAATCATCAAAAAAGCTTCGTAAGAGTCCTACTCCATTTTCAATTTGTGCAAATTCGTCGTAATACATGGCAGAAGGTATTTCACTGTCCCCAATGCAATAAAATTCATCTGCGGCATGTACAAAGTTTACTCCGATTTGCGGTCGTAATCGATCTTGCCACGTAGTAATCTGTTGCGCAATCTGTTGCGCTTCTTCCGCCGAACAACTGCGAAGCTCTACCAGATCTCTGCGGTGCTTGGTTAATCCTACAGGTACAATGGACAATGTGCGTACAGCAGGATAGAAACGCGAGAGTTCTTCAATCGTACGATCTAACTCTGCTCCATCATTCCACCCTGGACACAGTACGACTTGTGTATTCATCTCAATATCGTGCTCTGCCAAGTACGCAATTTGATCCAAAATTTCCCCGGATTTCTTATTGCCTAGCATTTGCTCACGCAATACAGGGTTTGTCGTATGAACGCTGATATTGAGTGGAGACATCCGCAAGGCGGCAATCCGTTCCAGTTCACCTTGACGCAAATTGGTCAAGGTGACAAAATTCCCATGTAAAAATGACAAACGATAATCATCGTCACGCATATTTAATGTTTTTCGCATGTTTTTCGGAACTTGATCTACAAAGCAGAAGACACACTTGTTGTGACAAAGTCGCACTTTGTCAACAGTGGGATGTTCCCATGCAACACCTAGCGTTTCATCATAATCTTTATCGACTTCAATAACCCACTCTTCCCCGGTGCTCTTGCGAATATCAAGGGTGATTTCTTCCCCGGCTAAGGCGAATTGAAGGTCGATCACATCGCGAATTGGTTGACCATTAATTGCAACGATATCATCTCCTGGATCAATTTGTAATTCCTCCGCTAGTGAACCAGGATGTACAGTTAGCACTTTTGGCATCACCATTCGACCTCCTAACCATTCAGCCATTATCGCAAAGAACGAGGTATAACGTCAATTACAACTTGAATTTCTCACGCAAGGCCTCTCCAAATAATTCCTCGAGTGTGGCGCTGGTTGGTTCAGATTTTGTTTCAATCTTCGTCGTATGACGTGTTGGTGCAGGTTTATGGTGTTCCTTTGTTGCTTCGCGAATGGACAATGACATCCGCTCGTTCTCTGGTTGTAGCTCCAATATTTTTACCTTGACTTGATCTCCCGGTGTGACAACTTCAGAGGGGGATTCGACGCGGCTCTGTGATAATTGGGAAATATGCACAAGTCCCTCGATGCCATGCGCGACTTCAACAAAAGCGCCAAAAGCGGCCAACCTTTTTACAGTACCAGTAACAACTTGACCCACTTGAAACTCTTCGGCAGCGGTACGCCACGGATTTGAATCTTCTAGTTTCATGCTAAGTGATATTTTTCCTGAGTTCGGGTCAATTCGTAGTACTTTTACGTGGACAGAATCTCCAGGGTGAACGATATCTTCTGGTTTACTTACACGTGCAAAGGACATTTCTGACACATGCAATAGCCCATCAATGCCACCTAGGTCAACAAATGCCCCAAATGCGGTAATACGCGCGACGGTTCCATCAATCACTTGACCAATCTCAAATTCTTGTAATTTTGACACGCGCAGTGACTGCTGCTGTTTGTCTAATGCCTGTTTGCGGGAAATAATTAGACGTCGTGTCTGTTCTTCAAGTTCGGTGATCATCACAGGAATGGTTTGACCGACAAACGGCGTCAAATCACTCTGAAATCGAAAATCGACAAGAGAGGCCGGAAGAAATGCGCGCAATCCACTGATATCTGCAACGAGTCCACCTTTGATGGCTGACAAAATCTTAACAGATAAAATTTCCTGGCGTTCAAATTGTTCTTGCAGTCTTGCCCATGTCTCTGAATTCACAGCGTCCTTACGCGACAGTATGGGACCTTGTTGTTCCGTATCAAGCTCTACAATTTTAGCGAAAACTCGATCTTCAAGGGCAACCACGTCAACCAAACTGGATAAGCGAACATCAGACCAATCTCTCAAAGCAATTTGACCAGGTTGTTTATATCCAAATTCGACTGTAGCGACATTTGCATCAATTGCAGTAACGGTCGCTTCAACGATTGCTCCGACGACGAGATTGACTTCATTTTCGCTCATCGTCTGCATCGTGTTCTGATCTGAAGTATGTTCTGTCATTGTGTGCTTCCTCCTTATCCGGTCGAAGATAGGGTTGCATTTTACGCATTCCTATAAAAAAGGCAATGATGACCGGTATGTACAGAATGACTGCCCATGTAAGTGATAGTACATGAAAGCGATAGAAAGAACCAATGATCACAGCGTAGAGAAGGAGAGCCGCTCCATTCACGCGCATCTTTTGAGCAAAGATTCTCTTTTTTTTAGAATTTCCATATGGGGATGCATTCAGTATTCTACTGTACAGCCATACTGCGAAAAACGCAAAAATAGCAAACACCAGAAGTTCAAGAATTTGCTGCATCATGAAGTGTTTCCTCCAACACCGCTTGCATTCCTGAAAGAATACTCGATTGTGCAAATTCGGAAATAGAGGTGCCGCTTTTTTTGGCTGCATCAGGTGCGATGACAAATGGTTCACCGAACCTGATGTGCACCTTCCCGAATAAACGATATGGGCCGACAATGCCTACTGGTACGACTGCAGCGTCGGAACGACTAGCTAAGAGAGCGGCACCGCGTTGAAGTGGCTCTAACCCAGTTTGCGTTCGATTGCGGAATCCTTCAGGAAACACTACCAAAATGCCATCTTGACTTAGAATGTGTAATGCTGTCTTAATGGCTGCACGGTCATTTGCTCCACGTGCAACAGGAAAGCCATGAACAGACTTAATCAGCATTCCGAGTGGTTTAAATCGAAACAGTTCCTCTTTGGCCATAAATGATACTGGACGTTTCATCGAAATTCCGATGAGGAGTGGATCCCAGTTAGATATGTGGCGTGAACATATGATCACAGCGCCCAGATTCGGAATATGCTGTGTACCTTGAACTGATATACGGAACATGAATCTCATAATCAGTTTGACCGCAAATCGACCAAGATAATACATGAGTATCTGGTTAGCTCCTTTTTCTAGATTGGCGAGTCACACAAAGCGAGCTTATTATCGCCACGACTTCATCGATGGTGAGTGTCGTTGTATCGAGTAGCAGGGCGTCACTTGCCTTTCGCAAAGGGGAAGCTGTGCGCCGTTCATCACTTTCATCACGTTGCTCGATTACGTGTAAAACATCTTCGTATGTTCCGGTATATCCTTTTAGAATAAGTTCTTCATATCGTCTCCTGGCTCTTGTTTCGAGTGAAGCCGTTAAGTAAACTTTCACCTCTGCAAATGGAAGCACATACGTTCCAATATCGCGTCCATCCATTACGACACCAGAAGATTCATCGACCATTTTACGTTGTCTAACAACGAGCGTTTTCCTCACTAAGGGATAGGCAGCAATCGTTGAAACAAGTGCCCCAATCTCAGATGTGCGAATAGCTGATGTGACATTTTGACCATCAAGATAGATAAGCTGCCCTTGATCGTTTGGAACAAACTTGATAGAGAGCGATTGTGCCAACTCAGCCAACAAGTATTCATCTTGAAGCGATATATTTTTTACCAACGCGCTCCATGTGACACAACGGTACATGGCACCTGTATCAATATAGGGGATAGAAAGACGTTTGGCTACGCGTTGTGCGACTGTGCTCTTTCCTGCCCCAGCAGGACCGTCGATGGCGATATGAAGGGTCACGATGGGGGTCGTCCTCTCTGTGCAAAATGATTAGTTAATGGAGACCTTTGGCACGCAACTCAAGTTGCCGTCTAAATGCATATTGGACGATTCGTTGTTGCGCTGCATTGGATATCTCTGTGAAACGGATAGAGAGAATGGGCGCAACAAGTGCCTCGTGTGGTTTAGCACGTAACACAACACCTTTCGCGCTGATAGGCGGCGTCGTTTCCGTGTCATGCGGCAAAGCAAATTGAATCGTGATCGCATCCCCAGGTTCAATTGCAATGGGGGTTTCTGGATGAAACCGGATCCCTCCTGCACTGATATCGTGTGAGCGACCTTTGCCACGCAAAAATGGTACACCTCCCGTTCGCTGCGGGACAAGGAAAGTTATTGGAAAATCAGATGGTACCCGAACGAATGATCTTCGCTGAATACGTGTAATTTCTTCAGGCCTTGGACTAGGAATCTCAAGTGCGTCAAGAGTACCCAGTACCACTTGTCGTGTGACAGTTGAGTCAAATTGCTGTAAAGCCCCATCAATTGCAAAATAGCTGATACGAACCGATTCCTTGGAATATAATGAAAGAAGCGTGTGAGAAGTGGTGGTCAAAGGTACGTCAAAAAAGATCGCTGTTTGTGTAATATCGACGATTTGTGCCTCACCACGTGTATGATCTCGTGTTCGTATAATGGATACTCGTTGCCCTATTTTAGGAAGTGCCATCCCTTCACCCCACTCATCTTTCAATTATAACGTGGATTAGAAAAACATAAAAGAGAGGTGGGCACCTCTCTTTTATCGATTGAAGTTTTCTATGTTCATCTATGAAGTGGGTGACTCGTACCGGGTTACTTTATCAATTTGTACCACGTGTTCCGTGTGAGCGTTCACCAGGATATGAAACACATTTTGTGCGTTGTGTCCCTCAATGTTGTACGCAAGAATAAGTTGGTGTGAAGTGTTTTCTACAAGCGCCAAATATTCTCCTGAGATATAAAATCCAGGCTGAAGTGCACGATTTGCCTGTTGCTTTGTGATGATGTGCTGTAATGAAATGTGAACGGGTGCCGCCAAAAGAGCTTTCGTGGCATCATAATGGGTCACGACTTTTGTAGTAAGATCTACTCTGGCCAAAATGGGTTCAGTTAACAGTCTGACATCAGAGATGACGGGGACAAATGTATAATTACCTATCCCATCATACGATGCATAATTTTGCAGGACGACGTTTGTGAAATGCTGACTTTGTAGAAACTGTTTTGCCTGAGTTGCTCCTTGTTGTACAGTTAGGCGCGACTTGCCTCCGACAATCTGATTATCGCGCGCCATCCAAAGTATGGCACCCCCATGTTGTGCAATTGCCACATAACTCGGCACCGAACGAGACGTTTGTCTCATTGTTATCAGATATCCAGAAGTTCCATACCCTGACCCAAGCGTCTCAATTGTTGATTTTGCGTGTGTATTCATCCCGAGAATCGAATGTGCACGCATCTGTGCCTCTGTTTTCGAAATTACAGGTCCAGATAGCAGAGAATTGGACACATGCATATGTGAGTTGGATTGTTCGTGTGAAAGCGTGTTTGTTTCCTGAATATTGAATATTGGAACTGATTTACCAATTTGCGAAAAACGATCTTGAACTTGCTTCGTTACGTTAAAGACCGGTTCAGCAAACGTACTTGTAACGTGCGTGATAGGAGTTGGATGCTGCATTAACTGACTTTGGACGTTGCGCGTCGCACGCTCTACCTGAGTCGCTTGATTATACAGCATGGATATTTCTTTTCGATCGGATGTGCTAAATGGCGTTCCATTTGCATGTTGATTTGCAAGATCCTCGGTTTTTTGCATCATTACATTGAGAAACTGAGATAATCGGCTACTTCGCGCAAGTGTTTCTGGCAGGCGTCCCACATAGGATTGTGCGGTTGCAGCATCTTTTGCTGCCAAGTGCAATTGTGTAATGATTGAACTTGGGGATTTTGGAATTAATGCTTTTGCAAGTGCATCTTGAAGTTCATCAATGTCATAAACCATACTATGGAATGCGGATTGGTAATTTAAGTCTAAGGTTGCTAATGAGGCTGATTCTATACGATGTTCCTGGTATCCGTACAGTGACATGCCAATGACGCCAAGGGCTAAAGCGGGTATAATCCAGGCTGATGTTCTTCTCTTCATATGCATTTTCCTGCCTCCTATTTCGCAAATACGTGATTACCAATTTGCAACATAATCGGTTGTGACCAAATCCATTGCGAAGTTGCGGTAGCTGGATTCCAATAGTACAGTGCGCCATGAGTAGGATCCCAGCCGTGAATTGCATCCAATACTGCTTGGACATTGACACGATGTAGCCCAAGCCACGCTTGTCCATTAGACATCGATGTAAACGCGCCAGGCTGATAAATAACTCCTGGAATTGAATGTGGGAATACATTGCTGTGAAAGCGATTTAAAATAACTGCAGCGACTGCGACTTGCCCAGTAAATGGCTGGTTGCGCGCTTCTCCGTATACAACGTGTGCCATGAGATTGATATCGTTTTGGGAAAAGCCATCAGCAGTTCCACTACTTACAGCATTGGCAATAATACTTGCGGACGAACTTGGTTGTGATGTGTTTTGCATACTTGCAGTCATGTTTTGCATCGATGTTGAAATCGTGTGTTCATTGTTGACGTGTTGCTCTAGATTACTAGTAGGGAGTGTTTTTGCCATGACAGTGCTTGGCGGGACTCCCCATAGCGCAAACGTCATACCAAACGAAACCGCCGTTAGCGCAATATGTTTCAACAATTTCATCGCGTGCGACCCCCTAAGTATTGCTTTACATCATTGTTCTCTTGTCCGTAGTGTTGTACAATTTCAATTGGACTATGTAAAAAAACACACAAAAAAGACGATCACATTTTTGTGATCGTCTTTTTTGTGATTTTAGGCGTACAAAATGCGATGTTACGCTAGTGTTTCAATGTCGAATTCGTTGTCGTTATCGCAGAGACAACGGCGAAACCCTGTTTCTACATGCCCGCGGACATCGCGAACGCCTCGTAGGATAAACACTTCACCGCATTTGCGACAACGAATGTGGATTTTAACTCTGCCGCTAGGAGCATCCAGTTCACTGCCTATCTCTTGGAGCGTTATAGATTCCGAACGCATGTCGCTACCCTCCTAAACACACCACCAACGTTTCCAGTATGAACTCGTTATCGAACTCATCATACCCATCCGCGTAATTCTACTGCTTCAGCGAGACGCCTGACACCAACCATATATGCGGCGAGCCGCATGTCAATTTTGCGTGCTTGGGCTGTATTATACACAGTTTCAAAAGATCGCACCATTAATTCCTCAAGACGGGTCTCGACTTCTAATTCTGTCCAATAATATCCCTGGTTATTTTGTACCCATTCAAAGTAAGACACAATGACTCCACCTGAATTGCCAAGGACATCAGGGACAAGTAAGATATCACGTTCGCTCAGAATGCGAGTAGCTTCCATCGTAGTAGGGCCGTTTGCAGCTTCTACAATAATTTTTGCTTTAATATCATTCGCATTTTCTAAGGTGATTTGATTTTCAATTGCCGCTGGAACAAGGATATCGCAATCGAGTTCCAGCAGTTCTTTGTTGGAAATGGTATTTTTAAATAGCTTGGTCACCGTACCAAAAGAATCGCGGCGTTCCAGTAATGAATTGATGTCAAGCCCCGCTTCGTCATACAAGGCACCGTATGCATCAGAGATTGCAATCACTTTTGCCCCTGCTTCGTGCATAAACTTTGCTAAATAGCTACCGGCGTTTCCAAATCCTTGAACGACAACTCGACTACCCTCTAATTGAATCCCTTTTACGCGTGCAGCTTCGCGAATACAGATTGCGACGCCGCGTGCGGTTGAAGTATCGCGTCCGAGCGATCCACCAAGAGCAATCGGCTTACCTGTAATGAAATTAGGTGAGTCAAATTCTTTAATCCGACTATACTCGTCCATCATCCAGGCCATCACTTGCGAATTTGTCATGACATCAGGCGCTGGGATATCCTTTGTTGGGCCGACAATCTGACTGATCGCTCTTACGTAGGCACGTGCAAGACGTTCTTGTTCGCGAAACGACATTTCGCGCGGATCGCAAATCACGCCACCTTTGCCGCCTCCATAAGGTAGGTTGGCTATGCCGCATTTTACACTCATCCAAATGGATAGAGCTTTCACTTCGTCTTCAGTGACATCTGGATGAAAGCGAATTCCACCTTTTGCTGGTCCAATTGCATCACTGTGTTGTGCTCTATAGCCTGTGAATACTTTGACGTTACCATCGTCCATTCTCACTGGTATGCGTACTGTGAGTGTTCGTAAAGGCTCTTTTAGCAGTTCAAACATCTCTGGTCCATAGCCTAGTTTTGTAAGAGCTTCTTCGATGACAGACTGGGTACTCGTTAAAACATTCAAATTTTCACTTGTTGATTCGTTTGGCGACATGCTTTCCCCACCTTTTAGGAATACGATAAACGAGTTCTTATTTTCATGGACAGTATAACAGCAGGATTGAAAAATGGTCAAATCGATGAATGATTTTTCAGTTCGCGCGTAGTTTTCGCACGCTCATATGCTTGTTGTACCAATCCGAATAAAAAGTCAGGAAATGCCATTCCCTTCGCTTTTGCGGCATCAGGGACAAGGCTAGTAGGTGTCATTCCCGGTAAAGTATTGACTTCTAGTACAACCGGACCCTGCGTATTTACGATAAAATCAATTCGCGCGTAATCTTCGCAATGAATTGCAGTGTACGCTTTTTTAGAAAAATCAATGATTTGTTCCATGAATACTGGTTTTAAGCGAGCTGGGATGATGTGCTTACTGCCCCCTGTTTGGTATTTTGATTCATAATCATACAGTTCCGCTTTTGGAACAATCTCTATCACTCCAAGTATCATTGGATCATTTGCATCACCTGTCAGCGCCACGGTAACTTCAGTGCCACGAATATATTGTTCAATTAAAACATGTGAATCATAACGTAGCGCAAGCTCGAGTCCAACTTTTGCCTCTGTCTCGTTATGCGCGAGCGTAAGACCAATCGTGGATCCTTCACGGTTCGGTTTGATGATCAAGGGCCAACCGAGCGTTTCACCGAGTTTCTCAAAAAAATGAGGCGACATTTGCTTCTTTGCATGTACACGCTCAATGACGACCTCTTTTGCTACAGGCACACCAGTTGCCGATAGGATGCTTTTGGTCATGGATTTATCGATCGCGAGAGCACTAGCGAGAACACCTGAACCTACGTAGGGATATCCAAGCAGTTCAAGCGCGCCTTGTACAGTTCCATCTTCGCCAAGGCGACCGTGTAGTCCGATCAATACAATATCAGGATGAAATGATTGGAGGTTTTCCAAAAAATGATCTGTGATCAGATCAATCCCGGCAACCTCATGGCCCAATCCAAGCAACGCATTGATCATTTCCCGACCTGTTGCAAGAGATACTTCTCGTTCTGCTGACTTTCCCCCGAATAGCACAGCGATTTTCAAGAGTTTCATTTCTCCTTTGCTTTATGTTAATTTGGTAATTTCCTCAACCATTGCTTTTAGAAAAATAACTGGCCAAAGATAGGAAAATACAGGATCAACGACTTTAAAGCCGGGATCGTGCGTTGTGCCTGTTGTGCCACCGACAAAAATTTGTAAGGTGCTCCTTTGCATGCTGACCTCCCCAAGATCAGTTGCTCCTTGCACGCTATCTGTCTCTTCTATTTTTACGCTTGAATCCCATGTCCGTAACACACGTTTAGCTTGTTTTAGCAGGATTTGATCATGCCACAGGGGGTGGTATTTAGCTACGAGATTTACATCTGTTCGTAAACAATCGGAAGTAATATGTATTAATCCGGCAGCTAACAGGTCAGCATTTATCGCTGAATCATTCGGTTTTGTCTCGATCCATATATCCATATAGTGTAGAGTACTGTGCGTTTTTACTGATTGTACAATGGACTGGAATTGGCTTTTATAACATGAAAGTAAGGTGGTTGTGGTCTCTTCAGCAAACGTAGTCCACTGTGGTCGCCGATTTCTTGCATTAATGTATGTGCGCAACCATATACCACCAGACGATCCCTTGATCAGATGGATCTGACGTCTGGGTTGATCATTATCTAAATGTGTACTTAAAACGGCAGTTGCCCCATCAAACCATCCTTCTTGCAATAGTTTTGACTTGCCTGGAATAAAAGGAAGAGGATAGTTGTTGTCATATGAAGGACGGCATTCCTCAGCCGGGCATCCTACGATTCGCAGGGCAATGTCATGAGACAGGACTGGTGTTGATTTGGCGAGCATAGCCGCTAAGCCTAAGGCGTGAACAGATTGTGCGTGATGTCCACAAAAATGACCGATGGGTCCGTCCTTGGTGAGTTGGATCGCATCAAGATCGGCGGTGACCACAATTTTGATCCTCGCATGTTGAAACTCACCGAATGAAATGATCGGTGCATGTCCCTGCAATCCATGTGTTATCCGCAATTTATAACGGCGAGCGAACTGAGTCCATATTTCTACAGTCTGCGTTTCTTCATAAGCAAGCTCAGGCGTTTCTTCTAATTTGGTTGCTAAAGTGAGAAGTTCAGTTTGCAATGGCAATTCAATGGCGTTTCGCAAAAATGACACTATGTTGCTATCCCTTCCGAGCAATAGACACTTTTATGTCTTCTCGCGTGAGGTAAATTGACAATTAACTAAGATCCAGTGAGAGCCATGTTCCATCTCACTGGATCTTATTCAGGAAAAATGACGGGTAATCACTTCAAGAGCATTGCCATTTGCGATGCATTTACCGTATTCATCCAGTAATGCAGAAGTCACTGAAGCTAGGTCTCCGTGTTCTTGCAGAACTGCCCACACTAAGTCGTAGTGGCTTTCAGGAATCGTTTCATCATCAAAAGACAGATGATATTTGTCTTTGTAATAGTATAATGAACAATCCACAGGGAAAAGATAACTAAGTGGTTGAATCACCTGTATAACGTCTTCAAAGTCTTCAAATGCAAAGACAAATGAACCGAATGGATCTCGTTTGAGATCATCTTCGTCCTCTTGATCCCCTGCTGCAGGTGGGAGACTTGGAACTTGTGTCACGATAAGTACCACGCCTTCAGTTGGCATCGTAAATGCTTCAACTGCAATTGGCCCTGCTATTTCAAACCCTACTTCTGCATAGGCTACTTCCAACATATCCCAAAATAGTTCTTGGACTTTTTTACCGTTTTGCCACATTTCATCACGGTCAATGCCTCGCGCTTCAAGGTCATCGTAACTGATAAAGATACGCAATTTATTTCTTGCTACCTTTTCTACTCGCACTCAGATCCCATCCCTTCGAAGCGAGCACATGCACCCGATTTGCAATCTTTTCTGTAATCATACTCACAATTGCGCTCAGATGCTAGTGGAAAATACACGAATTGTGCCAGGATATCACCTGAATTGGGCAGATATGCGGGTAGAATGTGCTGCATTTATTTAATGAACTTTGGTGCGGTTGATTCTCTTTCTAGAATTTGATGCGGTAACACGACAGTATATGTGCTAATCGGCTCATCACTTAAAAGTTTTGTTAAAAAGCGCATAGCCACCGCACCATAATCATACATAGATTGCGTCACTGTGGTCAGGGCAGGACGACTCATTTCGGTGAGTTTTGTATTATCAAAGCCAACAATCATGAGATCTTCTGGAATTTGCAGTGACAGATCCATCGCTGCGTGCTCTGCTGCAATGGCCAGTTCATCATTTGCCGTTAAAACGGCTCGTGGTCTCGCCGATTGAAATGTATCTTTTAGTACTTCAAGGCCATTCGCATACGATTCATTCGGCAATTCAATGAGCTGTGCGTCAATGCCATTGCGTTTGGCAGCCAGTAAAAATCCCTCACGTCGCTCGTCAGTTAACGTTCGCTGCCCTGCTTTCGCACCAACAAAGGCAATCGATTTACAGCCCTTCGCTCCCAAAAAATCCACAACATCAATTGCGGCTTGTCGATTATTGATGTTGACAGAAGGAATCCGTTTTTCGGGGTCATCCGTTCGACATAATACAATTGGCAGTTGCGCTTCCTCGAATGTATCGATGTGTTCTTGTCGTAAGCGTGGAGACATGAATAGTAAGCCATCCACTTGTTTTTCCCACATCGTACCGACCAAATCTCTCTCTCGATTTAACTGTCCATCTGAGTTACAAAGGATAATGTGATATTGATACATAGTGGCGATATCTTCAATTCCTCGAACAAGTTCTGCCATGAATGCAGCAGATACATCAGGCACAATGACGCCGATTGTCTTCGTGCGTTTACTCGCGAGACCACGAGCGATCGCATTGGGTCTATATGAGAGCTTGGCAATGGCATCAAGCACACGTTTCTTAGTTTCTTCTTTGACAACTGCAGTGTCGTTCATAACACGTGAAACAGTTGCCATGGAGACGCCGGCTTCTCTGGCCACATCGTAAATTGTTGCACTCATTGTTGAATCCCCTTTCCACGATCTGCGTTCACTGAGAGATGACCAAGTTGTTCAAGAATTTCCCAATAAAAACATCGATGATCGCGTCCATTAAACATTATACAGATTTTATGCGTCTCATTTTGCATAGACTCCACAGATATGACAACGCCGCGCCCGAATATTTTGTGAACAACTACATCATCTGTAGTAGGAATCGCTCCAGTGACTGTATCTGATTTCTCTTCAGTTACTGGAGCGGTCTTTTGGTACGTGTTTGAAATGATTTCTTTGAGATAAGGTGTTAGGTTTGTGTGATGTTGTAAGACAAAGTGCGAATAACTGAGAAAAATCCGGTACCGTGCACGCGTTAATCCTACATATAGCAATCTTCTTTCTTCATCGTATACTTCAAGGCGCTCTTTTTCTGTTGTTGCATCCTCTGTTGCTCGAGGATGCGGAACAGCGCGGTCGTGAAGGCCAATGAGAAAAACGTCATCGAATTCAAGACCCTTTGCGCCATGGAAAGTCAATAATTGAATTTGGCTTTGTTTTGACAGCTGAAATTGAGGGTGTGTCATCATTGCAAGCTCGTTATCAAGCCACTCTAGCAGTGATTGATCATCTTGTATTCGCTCTGTGAGTAGTTGTAAGCGGTCTAATTTAGGATCGTCAGACTTCCCCCTTTTCATTCGCGATCGCATTACGTAGGGATCATATATCGCTCGGACACGTTGGATGGCTATTTGAGCAGATAAATCTCGTATTTCATCAATAAACTGATCAAATGCGCTCGCCTGGTTCACGCTTGGTTGTGTATGTGAGTAGGTATGCCATTTGCTATATTCGAGTAATGCTTCCCGTCTTATGTCGGCATGACTGGATTTTTGTACTGCACGTAGTACACATAGGAATCGTTGTACCACGTAATCTGTGCGAAGATCAACTTGTGACTCAGATGTAGTGTATTGTGTGCCTTTTCGTTGTAATGCGTCGCTTAGACATACAAGTTGACGGTTTGTACGTGCAAGCACAGCAATACTGCGGGTTGGGTTCCTTAGTAACAATTTTGCGATGTGGGTTGCAACTTTATCAGCTTCTTCCCATTCACTGGCGCAACGTAGAAGGACAGGATTGGCACCGGACCCGATCACTCCGACAAAAGACTTCTGCCTTCGCCCTGTACTTTGTATAATGACTTGCGTAGACAAGCGAATAATGGGATCGGTCGAGCGAAAATTATGCTGTAGAATAATCGCTTTTGAATGCGGAAACGAATGTTCAAAGATGCGTAAGATATTCGGTTTTGCGCTTCGAAAACGATAGATGGATTGATCATCGTCACCAACTACAGTAATCGGGATTTTAAGTTCACATAATGTTTTTATAGACAACCATTGAATGTGGCTCGTATCCTGGAATTCGTCAATCATCATCATAGAAATTTTTGTTTGAATGCTCTCGCGAAATGCAGCATCTTGTTCGACAGCTTGATAGAACGTAACGAGAATATCATCGTAATCGAAACGCTCTTGTTTTTGTTTTATTTTCTCATACTCTGTGAGAACGATTTCGAGCGTTCTTTCAAATTCTGTTTGGAATACTTGTGGATTTATGGAGTGCACTTGATTTTTAACTCTTGAAATACCTTGTATATACTGATTACAGGTTTCTTTCGCATCAGGGATGTGTAATTTCATCAGTATAGATGTAATGACCATGTGTTGTTCTTGTGCTGACAACAATTGCGGATTGATGTGTTTATAGCGCAACAGCCATCGTAAAAATAGAGAGTGAAAGGTTCCGGCAATCACATGTTTTAATGCAGGCAGCAGGCGTTCCAACCGTTCTTGAAGCTCGCGAGCACTTTTACGTGTGAACGTAACGACCACAATCTGCTCGGGTGCGATTCCACGTATTAAATGTAGGTATGCTACGCGTAATGTCAATACGGTGGTTTTTCCGCTGCCTGGACCCGCATAGATTGCGAGAGCATCATTGTTTGCAGTCACTGCTGTCCACTGCTCATTTGTCAGTTGTAATCCCCGTGTTTGTATGAATGATCGAAATTCATCCTCATTCATAGTTGGCTTCGTCCATGCGTTGCAAAAATTGGGTTAAACCTTGAATACGTTGCTCTGCTTTACGCTTGGCGGGAAATAATTCAATGATTTTCGTAGCATTTTCTTCAAAAAAGAAAGTGACTGCACGTTGTTCTAAACGTACCATTTGCGCTTCCCATAGACTGAGTAGCATTTGAATACGCTGTTCTCTCTGTTTGCGCATGGTCACAAATGGATCGGTTGTGGTACCCTTTTTATAGTTGCTCCCTTCCCCATCACGTTCTCGCACGGCCATCACGTATTACTCCTTTATTATTCGATGGTTGCCTGTTCAAACTGTATCATGCGATCTTGCCATTGATTTACGAATTGTGCGAGTTCGGATGCAAATTCCTTTTCGATTTTTTGTTGCTGTATCAATTGTGCAATCCCTTGAACGTCTTCTGCACGGAATAGTCGCATGACCTGCTCGACAAGTTGATCTTCATCGGGTCGTGCTGCAGCCACCTCTTTAGCGCATTCCTGAAGTAATTCCATTGTGGATTGAATTCCGTGTGACAAAGTATAATTCAACAAAAAAATCTTCCTCCTTAAGTGTGTAATGACATTCGATCGCAAATGAATTGAAGTTTGCTCTTACAACGACCACAAACATAACGGGCAAGGTTAAGTTTGCGTCGTCTCATATAGTGTGTTTCACAGTGTGTACACACATATTCGTAGCGAATCGGCAAATTCCTCTTTATTGTCGTAGATTCTGCATATCTGGGAGCACCAACTTTTGCTAATAAGTGCTTAAAGTCCGCATCACCGTGTCGATATCCTTTACTTGCTAGATGAAGATGATAATGGCACAGCTCATGCCGAATCGTTCCAAGTAAACCTTGATAACCAACAACCTCCATGTAGTGCGGATTAAACTCAAGGTCGTGTGTCGAAAGGAGGTAGCGCCCACCTGATGTCCGCAGTCGTGAATTAAAACGGCACCGATGTTGAAAAACAAGGCCAAAATCTTCTAATGATACTTTTACTACAAGTTGGCGTAAATCTTCTTCTGTTCTAGGAAGAGTAGTGAATGCAGAAAATCCACATGATCGCATGTTAGGCTCCTTGCAAGAAAGGTTCCCTTTCATGGTACAATTGAATGCAGAAGGGGGCAAGTCTTATTCGGATCTTTGCGATTGCAGATTTACATTTGTCTTTTGGCGTCGATAAACCAATGTCAATTTTCGGACAAAAATGGGAACATTACGAAGAACGATTATCCACAATTTGGAATCAGTTGATTCATCCTGATGACGTTGTATTAATTGCGGGTGACATCTCTTGGGCCATGCGTGAGTCTGAAGTCATTCCTGACATGGCTTACCTCTCGACGTTATCCGGTAAAAAGGTGCTACTAAAGGGCAATCACGACTATTGGTGGAGTACAAAAAAGAAAGTGCAAGAACTAGCTGGACAAAATGTCGGTGTATTGCAAACAAATGCAATTGAATTTCCTCTTTTTACCGTGGTAGGTACCCGAGGATGGGATCTTCCTTCCACCACACATGATACTGACGAGGAAAGGAAGATTTTCCAACGTGAGGTTGAGCGTCTACGCATATCATTGGAAGCGGGCGCAAAAAGCAAAAAGCCACTGATTGCGATGATGCATTATCCACCTATGTCGAATATCGACATAGGAACGCCGTTTACCACTTTACTTGAACAATATCGTGTAGAGTTCTGTGTATATGGACATCTACATGGACATGCGCATCGACTCCGTATCGAAGGGGATATCCGTGGCGTTCAGTATCATTTTGTCGCAGCAGATTATTTAAACTTTCGTCCTAAGGAAATCCTATTGCTGCATTAGGTCAAAGATTTCTTTTCGTATGATCGGATCGGTGGCTAAAATGCCGCGAACCGCCGTCGTAAGCGTTTTGGTTCCCGGTTTGTTGACACCTCGCATAGCCATACACATGTGCTCAGCTTCCACCATCACAGCGACGCCAACAGGATCTAAGCGATCAACAAGTGCATTTGCAATCGTCGAAGTTAAACGCTCCTGTAGTTGTGGGCGACGTGCCGCGGATTCTACAAGACGCGCTAATTTCGATAATCCGGTGATGCGTGAGCCTTGCGGAATATACGCCACATGTGCATGTCCAAAAAACGGGACAAGATGGTGTTCACACATACTGTAGAACGTAATGTCTTTAACGAGAACCACCTCGTTGTGATCCTCGTTAAAAATCGTGAGCAGCTGATCTCTTGGATCGTTTTGCAGGCCAGAGAAAACTTCACCGTACATCCGGGCCACGCGTGCTGGAGTATCAAGTAGTCCTTCTCGGTTTGGATCTTCTCCAATTGCTTCTAAAATCATTTTAACGGCTATTTCGATTTTTTGATGGTCAAAGTCACTCATGTAATCACTCTCCATAATCGCCAATATACCATTATTGCCAAGGTTATGGAAAGTTGAACGATGGAGTTCGTCTTAATGACTTATTTTAGTGCCTGAATGACTGCGAAATTCAACCATTTGGCATACTTTTGCATGACTATTTGATTTTGATTCATGATGGTGTACACGTCGTTTGTGTAAGCGTCTTTGTCTGTTAATATCGGTGACATGTGGTCCGGTTCCTGGTCAAACACCGGGCTATTCGGTACCGGCCCAGACCGGATGATCCGAACGGAGTGAAATCCAGCCTTGTGATAATAATCCTTCCACTGAGACATAGTCGGCACACATTCAGCGCCATAGGTCTCGTGGAATGCCTGAAAAACATCTGCTGGCAGAGGAGAATTCGCACACATTTCCACATTAATAACGAACCCTTTTGGTTTAAGTACCCGCTGATATTCGTTGAGAAGGCTATCTAGGTCATTAAACACAGTGACCGATTCAGCAACGACAACATCGAAGAGGGCGTCGGTAAATGGTAGGCGACTCCCCCGAACTAATGAAAATTGAATAGGAAGATCTAACGTGGCCGCACGTTGATGTGCTTTCGCAATCATTTTTTCATTGCGGTCTACTCCAACTACGTTGCAATTGAAATGCTGTTGCAGAGCGCAGGCTGTTCGTCCAGTGCCGCAACCTACTTCAAGTATTTTTGCGTTCTTTTGAATTTCAATTTGTTTCATCCATTCACGTGTAATTGAGAATCCTCCAGGATGAGCACTTCCCATACCTAGTGCAGCTATTGCTTCGTGATAGTCCATTTCGCGGTTCCTCCAATCTGCCACTGTTATCCTACGCTCCAGCACCTTAGTTCGTTCATTTTAAAAGTAAGGTTGTTTCAAGAATCGTCGCGCAGTATAGTGTCACAAGGAGGTTTTGTGATGCAAAAAAAGCGGAAGTCAAAGCAGCAGGGTCTATTTCATGCCTATGTGATTCATGTCGAGCACGAACATGACTTTTACTATATTCCCGAGGGAATTTGTATTATCGGGGAAGATTTTCATTATACGATCTATTCCTTAGACTCTCTTCATAATTTTTTGTGGGCCGCTATTTTAAAACATTCTTTAGGTGAGTTGCTTGGTGACGGTGTCTTGTTCCGTGGTGCACAAGTAAAATTGGAAGATTTAATGCCTTTTATTGTGTCACATGCATTGGAGGATGCATCAGTTGAAGAACTTCTTGCACATTTGTATCAGACTGATCCGAATCGAAATCATTTCTTAGCTCGCCAGATAGAAAAACGATGGTAAGTATCCTATGCGATTTTGGCCACAATAAATAGGGCACGCTACGCTCGTGAAGTCGAGTCGTAGCGTGCCCTATAAGATTCATGTTGGTACGTGCCGTATCATTCGGTCGCGATGTCTTGCTCCGTTTGTGCGGAACCAGGTCGAACCATAGCAAAATGTTCCTGTGGACTGCTCACTAGTAATTGTAGTCGCTCCGCTTCTCGCTGTTGTCCAGAGCGGACGAGTTCCTTTTGATAGATGGAAAGAAGTTCTTGTACATCTTGGATTCCGGATGCATCGAGTGCGGTCAAAGTTACCTTTGCGCCCTTTGCTAATCTGCGTTTTAGCGCTTCTACAGTGAGTCCCATTGCAGGATTCACTCGCAGATAGACGACACCACCAGTCATTCCAGAACACATCCACGGACCTGGATTTCCCAATATAAGTGCACGTCCACCAGTCATATATTCAAAGGCAAAACCTTTAATATTTGACCGTAGAGAAAGTCCACCGCGCGAATCATCAAGTGGTGAGGTTACTTCCCCGCCGATGATTAGATCAGCACCCGACAGCCGAATTCCAGCGCGTGAGTCTGCATCCCCTTGAACAATAAACAAACCGTGTTGTGCCCCGTAAGCGAGCCCTTTGCCGACTGAGCCACCAATTCGCTGTCCGTAACGGTTTACGCCTTTTAAGATAACAATCTTTCCACCCATTGTTCCTTTGCCGACGCCATCTTGAGCGCCCCCTTCTACACGCAAATGGACGCCGCGTGCGTTGTATGCCCCAAAGCCGTTGCCTGCAATTGAACCGCTCAACAGTTTGATAGACGCCTTATCCAGACCTTTTTTGCGATCTCGAATTTCTCTTCGCACAACTGAACCCGATAGCATGCCTCCTATGACGCGTTCAGGTGATTGGACTCGTGTCGCTCCAAATTGCAGAGCTTCACTTCCTACAGCCATTGCCGATACGGCTTGTTCACCCAGTTGTGCGGTGATTGAATGCACATCTACACTACTTGTTCGAGGTGATTTCCAGGTATATATATATTGGGCCGATTGATGGCGTACAAGTAGGTCGTCAAGATGAATTCGTTCAAGCTCTCGAGTCTGTTCAAGGAGTTCGGAGTGACCAACAAGATCTTGCAATAATGTTGCACCTAATTTTGCCACGACTACTCGTGTCTCGTTCGCTAATTCAGTGAAGAAATGTGATAATTGCGCCACGGCAATTTCTAGATTGCGTGGAGCAAAAGCTTTTAACCCATGTTCTGTCGCTTGTTGAATCGTTTCAATTTGCGTCGCAATCCCGACATGACAAGTATCCATATGACAGGCTCGACAACTCGTACAACCAATCGCTACCATGGCCATTGTTCCAAATCCAACGCGATTTGCTCCTAGTAGCACCATTTTAACGATGTCTAATCCCGTTTTCATACCGCCGTCACACCAGAGTTCAACCACGTCGCGTAAACCAGATTCAAGCAATGCTTCGTGTGCCAATTTCACACCGATTTCGATGGGTAAACCCACATGTTTAAGAGCATGTGCACGCGCTGCACCTGTCCCCCCATCAAAACCACTGAGGGTGATAATGTCGGCCCCAGCCTTGGCGATTCCGACGGCAATCGTACCAACGCCGGTCACCACAGGAATTTTCACAGAGACTTTAGCGCGTGGATTCACGATTTTCAATTCGTCAATCATTTGGGCAAGATCTTCAATTGAGTAGATGTCGTGATTATTTGAAGGTGAAATAAGATCTGTTCCCTGTCGCGCATTACGTGCATTTGCTACTTTTTGTGAAACTTTTGAACCAGGCAAATGCCCACCTTCACCAGGTTTTGCCCCCTGTCCAATCTTAATCTCTAAGAGATCGACTGAGTTGCACAATTCGGCGTTTACACCAAATCTACCGGATGCAATTTGATGACCGCGATTTTTAGCATATTTGCCAATCATGTCTTTAATCTCACCGCCTTCACCGTTCAGTGAAAGCATATCAAGCTCTGTCGCGGCAATCGCATAGGCGCGAAATGCTGTTTCGTTTTGGGAACCAAATGACATGGAACTAATAACGAATGGGAGAGCGTGTTCACCTATGGATAAGTCTACCTGTTCCGGCGCCACTTGTTCAGGTTGTGTCTTGAAATCTAATAAATGACGTAAGGAAATTGGTTGCTTTCTCTCTAGTTCCTGTAATTTTTTGCTGTATTCTTCGTACGGAATATTCCCCGCAGCTGCATCTCCCGCTGCCTTCCAAATTCTTGGCCAAAGTTGATATGGACGCGTTGCAGAACTTTTGCCTTCGCGAAGCAGAGTCGCTCGTTGGCGAGTTGCTGTCAGAAGCGCTGAGAACCCACTGAACGTCGCGCTACTGTCGAAAAATGATTTAATCTCCAGTAGCTCTGCGACTTCCTTGGACAATCCGATGGCGCTAAATAATCGGTCATATCCACGAACTTCGTGAATGCCAAGTGTGGAGAGCACTTTTTCAAGTCCTTTTGTCGAAGCCTGATAGGCATTTTCAATACCTTTCCAAGCGTCGATGCTATAGGCGCTAGCAAAATACAGGTAGGGACACACCGCATCCGCACCAAGTCCGATCATTATAACGAGGTCATGTAAGTTTCGAATCGCACCAGATCTTAGAATGAGGCTACTATTTCGGCGTGCGTTAGATCCATCTGGCAATTTGTAGTTGCGCAAAGCGATATGTGCCATACTGATTGCAAGGGCAGGATCGACAAATGTATTGTCGTCTGCAAATGCTAACTGATCGTCCAAAATAATTAAACTGGCCTGTTCATTTGCCGCTGCAATAACTTCCTCACGAAGTCGCTGTAGCGCTTCTTCCAATGTTTCTCCCGCTTCGACTCGCGGATAAATTTCCACAACATCACCAGGTTTGCCCGAAAAATAGCGCAAAACGTCTTCGAATAGTTGAGTGCCAAGCTTATGCGCTAATGTGCGGTAACGATCAGCCTCTTCGAGTTGATGTCCGCCAAGCAAAATGGGACTTTGTAGTTCCAGTCGTAACGACTTATAGTCTGTCTCTGAAACAGTCGGTCGTTTTCCTAAAACTACCCGGGTGGAGAAGTGTTCAATTTCCCGTTCACGATCAATTGCGGGATTTGTGACAACCGCAACCATTTCTTTGATGTAATCTGAAATATTTTGTTGACGTTCAGAAAGAATGGCGAGTGGTCCATCAAACCCTAATGAACGAATCGGTTCTTGTCCTGTCGTTGCATGATGCTCTAAAATTCTCACATCATCGACATCCCAACCAAATGCCCCCATCAGTGCTTCTCGACTTTTCTCCTGGATTCGTTGTGGTGTTAAGTGAACCTCGCCAAACACAGGGGGTCCTCCAAATGCAATGGCGTGCCGATATCCTTCAAAATGATAGCGTTGCTTCATCCGCTCATAGGCCAATTGTTGTGCTTCATGATAGGAATAGGTAATCGTTGGTGAAGATTCATGTACCTCCAGATAAACCTTTTCTCCAGGACTGAGCGGGCGTGGATCGTGAATCATCTCTGACAGTGGAACAATGCCTTGTTCTGAACTGAAAATCATACTTGATTCTGTTTCAACCATCCACAGAGGTCGTAAACCTAATGCGTCTACAGAAAAAATCGCCTCATCACCTGAGCGCGCGATAATTGCTGCTGGTCCTTGTGCAAAAGGACCAAAAATAGAGCGCATAAACATATAGAGATCTTGTAAGTGCGGTGGCATATGTTTTATTTCATGAATAATAGGTGGGAACACCAATTCCAAAGCTTCAAGTAACGTAAAACCATAGCGGCGACAGAGTCCTTCTATGGCTCGGTTGAGATCTTGTGAGTCGGAACCACCAAGTGTTGTGGGGATATTTAACATTCGCATTTCTTCGCGTAAACGATATATGGTATTCAACTCACCGTTGTGTCCCAATAGAGAGAACGGTTGAACGCGTTCAGATGATGTCGCTGTATTTGTCGAATAACGATTATGTCCAAGTGTAATTCTGCTTTTCATTTCTTTGTGTAAAAAATCATTGTAGTATTTTTGTAAAGTAAGGCTATCGCCACGCACTTTATATACAACGGAATGATTAGAAAGAGAAGCTACGTGTGCGATATTAGTTTCTTCAATAGTTAATTCCAATTCAAAACAGGCTCTTTTAATAGTACTTTCGTTGTCGAATTGCTCCGACCATAATGCTGCTTGGATAAAATGTAGACCTTCAGATGCACCACCTGGTCCAAGTACATGTGGATTGACTGCATCAGTTACGACAGTCATTATCGAAAAACCCGCTTCGGTAGCTAACTGACGTAACGAATGTTCAAACTGAGAAAGAGGCTGGCCTACGTGGTTGGATAAGATAAAATGTCCAACTACAAATCGGGGGTCGTACGCATCATCAGGTGCTTTCCCATTCTTGGTTAAATGATCTGCCCAAATTCCACGTGGAAGATCGATGAGAACGCCACATCCATCCCCCTCATTTTCAACAAAACCAGCACGGTGATGCATTTGATGTAACGCGTGCAAGACGTGATCAACGTTTTCTCTAGAGGCGTATGACGCTTTTTCCACCCAAGCTACGATTCCACACGCATCGTGTTCTTCTCTCTCTAAAAATGCCATCGTCTCCATTCCTCCCAAAACTCTCTCTTATATACAACAAAACGGGGAGATCCCCCAAGAAGTCAGGGAACCTCTCCGCTGAGTTTTTTATCCTCACGGTGTGCCGCATTAGCGCATGGCCTGCACCGCTTGGTCCTGTCTTGCACATGAACAAGGCAAGCCGGATCCCTAGGTGCACTTCCTCTGTAGTTCAGAGTATATCTGTGAATGCATAATAATGCAACGATTTTGTGTTCGTATTCGTCTAATAGAACTTGCCGAATTCACTATGGAGCGTCAAAATCCGCCGTCTTGATAGGCGGTGCCCATCATGGCTTTTAGTGCATCACGCACTACGTCAATGGCAATGGCAAACCCAATGCCTTGTGAACTCTGACTAACAGCAGTATTAATCCCGATTACTTCGCCGTGCATATTAATTAACGGTCCACCGGAGTTCCCTCGATTAATGGCCGCATCTGTTTGTAACAGATGCGGATAGGTACGATCGCCAATTTGCATTGGTCGCTCTTTGGCGCTAACGATTCCAACCGTGACAGAATGATCTAGTCCAAGAGGGTTTCCTACAGCGAGCACCCATTCGCCAACCTTGACGTCTTTTGAGCGACCCAAGATAAGGACAGAGATGTTTTTGGGTAAGGTTACTTTTAATACGGCCAAGTCATGTTCGTAATTTGTGCCAACGACGTGTGCAATAATTGGCTTCTCTTTTCCAAGCATTTGAACCATGACTTTGGAGGCGCCATGAATGACATGTTCATTTGTTAAGATATATCCTCGCGGGTCAAACACGAATCCTGTTCCGATGTTTAGGGCTTGTGGCTCGTGATTGGGCATTGCCTCCCAGGGAAATCCAAATGGCAATACTGTAGATCGCGGACGCGTGTTTTCCTGAGTCACTTCAACTCCCACAATGGCACTTTTGTATCGCTCAACGATTGTGACAAAATCGAGAGTTCCCCCGCGACGATTGGGCTTGATTGCGCCTAGTTTGCGCTTTGCAGTCTGTTTTTTTAGGTTTGGCCCCTTCTTCTGCAAGCCTGCCCACCTCGTTCCTTATGGCATATGACACCATATTCGTGATGTCAGCCATAGGTTTGAGGCAAATGACCCTTTTTTGCACACTTATTCAGAGATTAATAAAAAAGCTGTCCTTTTAGTCGTATAAAGACTTCTAGGACAGTCACTTATCACTTATTTTGCTCAGTGCCGATCGTTGTCATTGCTGGTTCTTTCTCGTGAAGTTGTTCTTGATATCCAGATGTCCCTGGTAATGGTTGAGCGGTCATGAAATTCATCCCGCGTTCAAGTTTACGATAAAGACCCATGGGATCGCGTGCACCTATCAATGCGCCGTTACGCATTGCAAAAGGAACATCAGTACACATCCCGCACATATCGACACAATCCTTCACTTCGATTTTAAGTTCTGGATAATTCTCTCGCAGTGCAGCATAGACGGATTGCGAGTACAACTCTAGATTTTTTTTGCAAAATTGAAGATTGACTGATGAAGGCATTTGACACATCTCCCTTATCCACTTCACCATTCAATTGTAGCACAGTCAAATTCACGTGCGCTACAGAATTTGCTTAGAGAGAAAAGGGGGGCTGATATCTCACGCCATAATTGCCCTTTCGAGTCCGATAAATTTGAACAAGTGGCTGTTGTTGCCCCCGTAAAACTTGGTCATCACGTACACACATGGCAACATAATTGGCAACAGAACGCGAATCGTAGAGACGCGCTTCATAGATCCAGCTCATACATACCCTCCTCCATTTTCATGGTTGTCCGGTAATGAAGAGTGTACCCGAAGAAGCGCTTTGACATGTAGGGCATAACGTTTTTATGCGATCAATGGGTAGCTAATGTTGCTTCGAGTAGCATTCCAGCGTGTTTTTTGACATTGACGCCACCTTGTTCAAAGAGTAAGTACTGCCCACGTATACCAATGAGGATGTCATCGATATCTTGTTTTTCAAGTGAAATTGATCGTGCCTTTGGTGTGAAATTTGGAAGAACAGGATAACTAAAATCGTGAACGGGCATCGCGTCCAATAAGTATGTGGACCATGATTCAGGTAAACGAGCCTTTATTTGTGCAGCGACTTCGATTACGTTTATATCTGCAGTAACGCCTTGTAGTAATTTCCTCCAATTAGTTTTATCTGGAAGTTCTTTGGCCACTTCCATTTCAAGTTCTCCCGCAAGTTTGCGTGTAGGTAATTCTGCAAACAGCATCGCACGTACAGCTCCCTGATCAATCCAGCGGATCCATTCGCGCTGTTTTCGCGTGAGACCCACTTTCACCTGGCTGCTGACTGCTAGATAAACATAATGTGGAATCATACAATGAGTGGCTGCAAATGTTTCATCTCGACATGTTCCAAGCGCGAAATGACACTCGTGTGGTTTTACGATGCATAAGTCTGTTTCCGCAAGGGTGGTAACACAAGGATAACAGTAGCCTCCTTGGTATAGTTTGTTGACCTTTCGACCACAGGCAACACATCGTTTTTCACCTAGATATTGAATGTGGATTTGCTTTCCTATCCAATCATTCATCACAATCTGTTTTTCGCCTAAATTCCATTGATATTGAATCGGTTGGTTGAACGTATGTGTCAGACCATTCGCAAAACCTTTCAAGTGACCCAACTCCTAGCTAAAATCCTCATTTATCCCATACGGAATCATGCAATAATGTCACTTCTTCAGGTGATGCTACCTAGTATGTGATGAAGGAGGACACTCTACATGTTAATTCTTGCAGCCATTATTCCTGCTTTGCTTTTCTTGGTCATCATCTATCGAGCTGATCGCCAACTTGAAAAACCACAATTTGTATTTCTATTGTATTTCATTGGCATGTTAATCGTATTGCCAGCTGCATTTGCGGAAAAGTATCTGCTCGATGTATATAGTCAAACCTCTGAGCCGCAGACGGGTTTTTGGGCGACTTTAGTGACTGCTTTCTTTATCGCCGGTGCAGTAGAAGAGTCGCTAAAGGCAGTTGCCTTTAGGCGCCTTGTGTATCCAAAGTCGTTTTTTAATCAACCGTATGATGGTATTGTGTATGCGGTGGCCATTGGTCTCGGATTTGCTACAATAGAAAATGTGATGTATGTGTTGAGTTCTGGTCTTGCTACTGCTTTTGTAAGAGCGTTTACAGCAGTTCCCGCTCATGCCTTGTTTGGAGTTGTCATGGGCTCGTATTTTAGTCGCAGTAAATTTGATTCGGCTCCGATGTGGCCAGCTTTTATCGTTCCGGCGTTACTTCATGGACTTTATGATACATTTGCCATGACACAGGGCTATCTTTCGAACGTATTGCTCATCGTGTTTTTGATGTGGCTTGTCCGTTTTGCATATCTACGTAGTTATCCTTTATTACACTCAAACATGTATTATCGCATATCATGACCACTTTGCCCTGCCCGTAAGGGGTTATCAGGAACGCCTTCAAAGGTAAAGAGAATACCCAATTCTGTTTTGAAAATAGAAATATCCGCTTCTTCATCTATCATAAGTAAATGAAACAAATTCATGTCTGTTTTAAAGTAAGGGCTTAAATGTTCATCGTGAAAGCGCAGACTTATGACTCGGGAGCGTTCTGACGTTGGAACGCGATAACCGGACATGGCAGCCCAATCTAACAGCATGTCACAGATGATTGTTTCTGCACCACTTTTTGAGCGCATAAATTCATATATAGACCGTGCCGCTCGCGCTTTGCGGCTATGTTCAGTGACCAAGGCATAATGCATACTGCGCCTCCTCTGTACAACAAGGAATGCCCCCTGTGGTAACCAACCGGATTAGGGGGCATTCTCTTGCTTTGAAACACAACTAAGCTTATCTGTAGTATAACGTAAAACTCAGTTCCATGGGAGTAAAAAATTGTGGACTGAGATGTAACTTGTACCACAAAATCATTCATGCGAAGTGGTGGATAGTTATTTAGACAAGTTGATTACTGTTTTGGCGAGTACACGGACACCGAATCCAGTGGCGCCAGCAGGTTTATATCCAGAAGTCGATTCCGCTTCCATGGGCCCCGCCATATCAATATGCGCCCATTGTGCATCATCTTTTACAAAATGCTGTAAGAATAAAGCAGCGGTGATTGCTCCGCCTTTCCCTTTTCCGATATTGGAAATATCAGCATATGTACTTTTTAATTGTTCATTGTATTCTTCGATGAGTGGCATTCTCCATAAGCCATCTCCACTTTCCATTCCAACTTGCTGAAGTGTTGGAACGAGCAGGTCAGTGCCAAAGACTGCAGCGTACTTTGTGCCCAGTGCTGCGGCTGCAGCGCCAGTCAGAGTTGCAATGTCGATCGTGAATGCTGCATTCATGTTCATTGCGCGAATCAGGGCATCGGCTAAGACAAGTCGGCCTTCTGCGTCTGTATTAGCGACTTGTACAGAAATGCCATTTGGGTATTGGATCAATTCTCCTGGAAGCATAGAGCCTGCATCAGGAATGTTTTCAGCTGTAGCGATCAGTGCCACGACATTGCATTGTGTTTTTGCAGCGACTAATGCGTCCATTGCTCCGATGACTGCAGCTGCACCAGCCATGTCCATTCGCATGTCGCTGATGTCGCGAGCACTTTTTAAACTCACACCGCCTGTATCAAACGTGATGCCTTTACCAACGAGAGCTATAAGAGGCTTCGCAGGATCACTCACATATCGAATCTCGATGAAACGCGGTGTGTTGATACTGCCTTTTCCTACGGTGAGTACCCCAACCATCTGCTCTTCGATCAATTGATCACCTTGATATACGGTAACGGTTGCGGGGGTTGTGGCAAAGTGGGTAGTAACGAATTCGGCCAACGTACTAGGGCGAAGTCGATTTGGTGGTTCATTGGCAAGATCGCGAGCAAGTGTTGTCGAAGTTGCGTAGATGGTACCTTGTTGAATACTATCGTCTACACTATTCTTAGTAATTAACGCGACTTCATGTAGTGATGAGGGTTTCTGTGCAGATTTATACTTATCAAAGCGATATGCACCAAGTAGAATTCCTTCTGTAATTGCTGCAGCTTCTTCTTGTGCGTCAAATAACTGTGGCAAAACAAGCTCAGCTGTAGTCCACTCTTCTTTGTTTGCTTCTCGTGCTGCTTGTCCAGCGGCAAAACGCAGTGTGTCAACATCAACTTTTTGGGAGTCGCCAATCCCGATCAAAATAAATTGATCACGAATCGTAACAGATCCTGTTTGAGTATGTCGTTTTGATAATAACATTCCACCATATTCAGTCATTTGATGAGTAACAAAAATTATTTTTTCGGAAGTATTTGATTTATGCGTACTACGCAAAATCACTTTCATGCGATCACCCCTTGCCTGTAATTATCTATAGTATACTTCATTCGTGTCAACTCACGTAAAAATCTTACCCAAGAGCAATTTATCGCTTTAGTTTATTCCGTGTTATACTAAGATTTTCTAGGAGTAGCGAATGGAAGGTGCTGCGTATGCGAAATGAGCGAACATTGATTGAACGAATTGTGCTGTCTAAGGTGGCGGAGGGAGAATTACGCACTCTTGATTTGGATCTTCATCGAAGTGATATTGGATATGAAATTTATGTTTTTGATGCGGAAGAAGACTTCGAAACGCCATCAATTTATTGTGAAAATTTCGAGGAGGCCAGGGTCATTTTCACGCGATATATGGATTTGATTGTTCAGGAGTCTGTACTACCACTGGAAACGTTATATGATTTTTCGCAACGAATCTATCATGTGCTTTTACAGTAACTGATTCGACTTTATCGAAAGATAGCGTTGTAGCGTCTGTTCTGCTTCTTGGTTAATTTCGATGATTGGAATATGATTTTGCATAGCGATGAGTGGCAGTTGTGAAACGGGATTCATCTGAAGTCGTGTACCAATAATAAAAAGTAAATCGGATGTAGTCATCCACTGGATGGCTTTAACGAGTTGTTTAACATGTTCTCCTTCAAAAACGATATCTGGCCACATCATGTGGCCGCATGCGGGACATTCCATCGCGTTTAGGGAATGTTTATTTACGCGAACGAGTGATCGACACCCGTGACAGCGTAAGCGAGTTAGTGAACCATGTAGTTCGATAAGATGATAAGAGCCCGCACGATCATGAAGTCCATCAATGTTTTGTGTAATAATCCGAACATTCCGCTCGGCGAGTAAATGATGGGCTGGGTTTGGACTTGCCTTTAACCAAGTCGTCATCATGGCTTGATACGCTTGTTGATATTCTATGATGTGTCGATGTGCTTGATCTAATTTGAACAGTTCCTCAAGTGATCGCCCTAGCCATGTTGATTCGATGGTTGGCAATCCACTTGATGTGCTGATACCTGCACCCGTTATGGCAATAGGGTGTGAGGCGTGATGAATGGCTTCTAGGATATCTTTTTTATGGTATAATTCTGTCGTTGTATAAAACATATTTTATATTCCCCCTTGACGAATGAGTCGTTCTTGTAGTATTCTCTGAAAAATTCCATATTACTAAAACAGTGATGGAAACGAGCCTATGGGAAGTGTGAAGAGAACTGACGGGTGGTGCGAGTCAGTGACGGAACGTAGGACTTTAGCCTTCCAGAGTGAAGAGTGAACGTGGTAATTGCACTAGTAGCTTGTTACGTTGACCTCGTTATCGGTCTCGGTTACTCATAAGAGAACCGACTGAGCTGATTGACCGTGAGGCGATCAGGATTTAGGGTGGTACCGCAAGCGTTTTGACCGCTTGCCCCTGTATGATAGGGGCAAGCGGTTTTGTGTTTAGATGGATAAATAATAGGAGTGGATAACATGTTTGAAGAAAAGACAGTTTTACGAATTCCGGGACCTACCCCTGTACCTCCCGAAGTAACGAGAGCGATGACACATGCCATGATTGGTCATCGCAGTGGTGATTTTTCTTCGTTATTAGCGGAAGTTGAAGCAAGTTTACGCGATTTATTTCAAACTTCTGGCGACGTCGCGGTGATTGCAGGAACAGGAACGGGGGGATTAGAAGCGGCAGTTTACAGCATGGTGCATGCTGGAGACCGTGTGCTTGCTATTTCTACAGGGAACTTTGGCGATCGATTCACAGAGATTGCACGTCGCACAGAGGCCGATGTGATTTCTTTGAATTGTGAATGGGGGCAGCCGGCGAAAGTTGAAGAGGTTGCTCGTATACTCGCAGAACACTCAGACATTCGAGTGGTGCTCCTAACGCATTGCGAAACATCTACTGGCGTTTTAAATAATGTGCAACAGATTGCTCATATCACACAGGAATACGGCGCTTATTTAATTGTTGATGCAGTGAGTTCGTTTGTGGGATCTCCTCTTCCAATGGATGAATGGAATGTAGACGTAGTAGTTACCGGTTCGCAAAAGGCACTCGGGTTGCCTCCAGGATTGGCTCTCGTGGCAATGAGTTCGCGCGCGATCGAGCGTGTCAAAAATGGCCCTGCGGCGCGTTCGTTTTATTTTGATCTTAAACGTTATCAAAAGGGGTTGGGTGATTCTACAACGCCGTGGACGCCCCCTGTTAGCTTGATTTATGGACTGCGAGAATCCTTATTGATGATTCAAGAGGAAGGGTTGCAACAGGCACAGCGAAGGCACCGCTTATTACGTGACATGACAAGAGCGGGTATTCGGGCGATGGGACTTTCTCTCGTGGTGAATGACGAAAAATCCGCAAGTGATACTGTTACTACTGTCTTTGTTCCCGATGCAGATCAGGTTTGCAAAGTAATGAAAAATGATCTTCATATTGTGGTAGCAGGCGGGCAAAAGCAGCTATCTGGAAAGATTATTCGCATAGGTCATATGGGATATGTTGATGCTAGTGATATGTTACAGTGTCTCGCTGCGTTGGAAATTGCACTTGTAAAAACGGGTTATAAAATGGAGTTAGGCGCAGGCGTTAGAGCTGCACAGGAGGTGTATTTACATGCTTCGAATTCTCGTGACTGATCCGATCTCAGATCAAGGATTAAAGGAATTGTATGTATCTGGTGAGTTTGAAGTTGTGGAACAGGTTGGCATTGCGCCTGCTGATCTACTTTCCGTCATCGGTGACTTTGACGCGCTATTAGTTCGCAGTCAAACCAAAGTGACTAAGGAGGTAATTGCAGCAGGAAAGAGATTACGCGTAATCGGACGTGCGGGTGTTGGCGTCGATAATATCGATGTGCGAGCCGCGACGAAAGCTGGTATTCTTGTCATTAATGCACCAGATGGCAACACGATTACGACTGCAGAATTTACCTTTTCTATGATGCTCGCGCTTGCAAGACATATTCCCCAGGCAAATGCTAATTTGCGAGATGGCAAATGGGATCGCACACGATTTACAGGTGTTGAATTGCGTGATAAAACACTTGGCGTTATAGGATTTGGAAGAATTGGAACGGAAGTTGCCAAGCGTGCGCTAACATTTGGTATGCATGTCATTGCATATGATCCATTTTTAACGAATGCGCGAGCAGAAAAAATGGGTATTCAGATGGGGACGATCGAAGAAACGATTCGAAAAGCAGATTTTATTACTGTACACACTCCTCTCACAAAAGAGACACGACACGTCATCAGTGATAAGGAGTTTTCACAAATGAAGCGTGGCGTTAAAATTCTAAATTGTGCTCGTGGAGGCATTATTGATGAATCTGCTTTGTTGCGAGCGCTTGATGAAGGGATTGTGTCGGGTGCAGCTTTAGATGTATATGAAGAGGAACCTGCTATAGCAAATCCACTTTTAGCGTATCCGCAAGTGATTGCAACTCCGCATCTAGGAGCTTCTACAGTAGAGGCACAGGTCAATGTAGCCGTAGACGTTGCTGTAGGGCTTGTTCAATTACTGCGTGGTGAAAGCTATTCTCATACAGTGAATCTCCCTGCCCTTTCACCAGAGGCGAGGAAAAAGGTCGAACCATTTGTGGTACTTGGTGAAATAATTGGAAGCTTGGCTGCTCAAACGATGCGGGGAGGGGTTCAGCAGGTTCAAATTCGGTATGAGGGTGAACCTGCACAACAGCCCATTGATGCGATGACAAGGTCTATTCTGAAAGGCGTACTTACTCATTTCTATCGTGAGGAAGTGCATGTGATTAGTGCTACACTCATTGCAGAGGAGATGGGGATAGAAGTCATTGAAACAAAACAACCTCGACATGGAACATATGCTAATCTTATTGAGGTAAGGTTGAATGGTGATCAAGGGACGGTTGCAGTGGCGGGAACGTTTGTTCCAGGACATGGTTTGCGTATTGTTCAAATTGATGAGTATTCAGTTGATATTGCTCCGAGCGAGGCCATGGTCATGACTTGGCATCGTGATCAGCCAGGCGTGATCGGATACATTGGTGGAATCCTTGGCCAAGAGGGTGTCAATATTGCCTCAATGCAAGTTGGGCGCCAAGAAATTGGGGGTCAGGCGATTATGCTCCTTGGTGTCGATCGTGAAGTCAGTGAGGCGTTACTGAAACAGATGCGAGATGTCATAGGTATGGATCGTGTATTGTACGTCGAGTTGCCTATTCAATCTTAGACGATCTATCCCATTGCGGGGGTGGAATGAGTGATAATAGGTTTTGGTTTTGGTAATCCACTTGTAAGTATTGCTATGCTCCTACTTACAAGTGGCGCAAGTTATCTCGTTTTTCGCGTCTTCCATCGTTCTCGTGTGGCTCAACAGTCGACAAAAAAAGAACTTTACCAGTACTACCAAGAACAACGTCGATATGCGCGAGAACTATCTGCCAAATTTGATTTATCGGATGAGGAGATAGAGCAAAAGATTGAGGATGAATTGCGAAAATGAAAGGATCTACGGTCTCTCTAGGAGGGACTATTTTTTTAGCTATTGCGTGCGCTCATGACAACCATAACCATCTTGTTCATAAACAAACAAAGCAGGCGACAGGAACCATTTGGCTCCTGTCGCCTGCTTTGTTTGTAAATACGGCCTGGCAACGACCTACTCTCCCAGGACCCTGCGGTCCAAGTACCCTCGGCGCTGGAGGGCTTAACCGTCGTGTTCGAGATGGGTACGGGTGTGTCCCCTCCGCCATCATCAC
>JAKACV010000074.1 GCA_021821085.1 Bacillota bacterium
CTCTATGATTACGTGATTCCGGATGATGTGGCGGTACAGGTTGGCTCATGTGTTGAAGTTCCTTTTGGTCCGCGGATAGTTACGGGATACGTGATTTCGATCGAACGGGAAACTCAGATTCAAGCAGGGATTGAGTTGCGTTTCATCATGCGCGTGTTAACGGCAGAGGCTCCGTCCCTTGATTCCGAGATGATCGGTATCATCGCTTTTTTGAAGGAACGCTACCTGTGCACGTGGGGGGCGGCACTGCAAACAGTTTTGCCACCTGTTGCAAGAGCGAAGGCGACTTCACGCTATATTCTTGGGCCTGCGGCAGAGCCGGTCGCATTGGAAGCAGCGCTATTCTCCTATTTAAAGCGGTATAAGGGTGCGACAAAAAAAATACTTACTGAAAAATTTGGTGTCAGCAAGCGTCAGTTGGATGAATGGGTGCAACAAGAGAGGCTTCAACTGGATTTCCGACATAGTGCACGAATGGGAAAGCGGCGCAAAATGGCCGATGAGGCGCAGCGAACATTGACGCAAGAGCCGCTAGAATCGGCTTTTGCTCTTTCTAATGCGCAATCTGTGGCATACCATACCATCTGCACAGCGCTCGATGAGCGCATGGCACACACATTTGTTTTGCACGGTGTGACCGGAAGCGGAAAGACGGAGGTGTATCTACAAGCGATCGAGAATGTCTTGCGATCTGGGAAAACGGCGCTGATGTTGGTTCCGGAAATTGCTCTCACAGCACAGATGACCTTGCGATTTCGCCGTCGTTTTGGTGAACGAGTTGCTGTATTGCACAGTCGCTTAACAGATCGGGAAAAATACGAAGAGTGGAACCGGATTTTGCGGCAGGAGGCGGATGTGGTTGTAGGTGCGCGTTCCGCCATTTTTGCCCCGCTTCACGATGTGGGGCTTATTATTGTCGATGAAGAGCACGAACAGACGTATAAGCAAGAAACGGATCCGCGTTATGTGGTGCGAGAAGTCGCAGAGTGGCGCGCAAAACATCACAAAGCGGTCGTCATTCTTGGGAGTGCCACGCCTTCTTTAGAGACGATGTATCGCGTGGTGCGTGAGCGTTATACACTGCTTCCTCTGCCAGAGCGGATCGGCTCTCGAACTCTAGCAGAGGTGCAGGTTGTGGACATGCGAGCAGAGTTTCGCAAAGGGCTTAACTCGCTTTTTAGTCAGCCTCTCCATGAAGCACTGCTAGACGTGTTAGATCGTAAAGAACAGGCTATTTTCTTCCTGAATCGCCGTGGCTATACGACCATTCTTCTATGTCGCGACTGTGGGGCAGCGGCGACATGTCCTGATTGCGATATTTCCCTGACACTTCATAAAACGAATGGGCGCTCTGTTTTGCGCTGTCATTTTTGCGGACATACGGAACCACTGCATGAGGTGTGCCCAAGTTGCGGGAGTACTCGAATTAGGCAATTTGGGGCTGGCACGCAAAAAGTAGAGCAGGCGTTGTTGGAACAATTCCCGGGTATCCGAGTGATTCGGATGGACATTGATACCACAGGGACGAAGGGTGCGCATGAACGTATGCTCACGGAATTCGAACGTGGGGAAGCGGATGTCCTCTTAGGCACGCAAATGATAGCTAAGGGTCTTGACTTTGGACGTGTAACACTTGTTGGTGTGGTGACTGCAGACACTTCTTTGCATATTCCTGATTTTCGTTCGGCGGAGCGGACATTTCAATTACTTGTTCAGGTTGCGGGACGTGCGGGACGTCATGAGATTCCTGGTCGCGTGGTGATCCAAACGTTTTCGCCAGAGCATTATGCGGTTGTCGCAGCGCAAAAACACGATTACGCACAATTTTTACGCACAGAAATGGCTATTCGAAAGTCTATGCAATACCCACCTTTCACGGAAATTACTCAGTTTTTAATCACCCATATGACCGAGCAGATCGCGTATGACACGGCCCATATGTTGCATGAAGAGCTGTCGCGAGAACTGTCGGGATGGAAAGACTTACGCATTTTTGCG
Source organism: Bacillota bacterium (assembly GCA_021821085.1). Taxonomy (GTDB): domain Bacteria; phylum Bacillota; class Bacilli; order Alicyclobacillales; family SLC66; genus Sulfoacidibacillus. The sequence goes on from JAKACV010000074.1 coordinate 1,999, forward strand.
GTTGTTCCTGCCTCTATTCCACGTTTGCGCGGGGTCTATCGGTATCAGGTGATGGTTCTTTATCCTTCGTTTATGCGTGTGAAAGATGCACTGACACGCGTGTATCAAAACATCGTAGGAACGGCCAAAATGAATGTCATGATTACTGTTGACGTGAACGCTCAGACACTTTTTTGATATGGCAAGAATGCTCTGAGATTTAGATTGAGGATTGCGGTAGAGGTAGAATGGGGGGGATTACGTGCGAGACGAAAAACCACGGGTTCTTTTTATGGGAACGCCACAGTTTGCAGTGTCCGCATTAGAAGCGCTTATCAATGAAGGGTATCCGATCGTGGGAGTTGTCACGCAACCAGATCGGATGGTAGGTCGAAAACGCATCGTGACGGCTCCTCCTGTAAAGGAGATTGCCTTGAAATACGGTCTTCCCGTATTTCAACCCGAGCGTGTACGTCGAGCTGAGGCGCTTGAGAAAATTGCGCAGTACAGACCGGAAGTGATTGTGACTGTCGCATATGGTCAAATTTTACCGAGTGAACTGCTTGGATTAGCATCTGCGGGGGCGTTTAATGTACACGCTTCACTTTTACCGCGTTATCGGGGTGCAGCGCCGATTCAGTGGGCAATCATACAAGGTGAGAAGACAACAGGTGTGACTTTGATGACAATGGTAAAAGAGTTGGATGCTGGCCCGATGTGGGACAGCGTTCGCGTGGACATTGGCGCTGATACGACATACGGAGAATTGCAGGATGAATTAGCGCAAAGGGGTGCATGGTTGCTTGTTCGGGCTTTGCCAAAAATTTTACATGGCGAGTTGCAGGCGCAGGCGCAGGATGAAGCATCTGTAACCTATGCTCCGCCTTTACGACGCGCGGATGAACAGGTGGATTTCACGCAGTCGTCTTCGTGCGTCTACGATCACATTCGGGCACTGGCCCCAGTTCCTGGTGCCTTTACGCATCTTAACGGGAAACTGCTCAAACTATGGCGCGCAAAACCGTTGCATGATTGGCTTGGGCAAGCGGAACCAGGAACGATTGTGGAGGTAGTTGCAGAAGGGCCTGTGATCGCCTGTGCTAAAGGTGCCATTATCGCAACACAATTGCAACTAGAGGGTAAAAAGGTGCAATCCGGACAGGAATTTGCGCGTGGTCTGCGAACGATTGCGGGTTTGAGGTGCAGACGACCATGACGGCACAGATTTCTAAAGCGAGGATCATGGCGTATGATGCATTGTGGACCATTTTTGATCGCAAAGCCTATGCGCATGTTGCGTTACATGAAGTGTTAGAACGAAGTCAGCCCACTCCATCTGATGCGGCCCTTGCGAGTGAAATTGTGCATGGTGTACTAACATGGGAGCGATTACTTGATCATTATATTGCTTCACATAGTCGTTCTGGGATTGAATCGATCGATTCGACCATCCTTGTTATTTTAAGAATGAGCTTCTACCAATTGCGGTTTTTCACACGTGTTCCGGCGTATGCGATCGTCTCCGATGCTGTGGAACTTACAAATCGCGTCGGCAGACACGCAAAAGGGTTTGTAAACGGCGTTTTACGTGCAGCGACGCGCGCGGCGGAGTGGACGAAACCTCTGTTGAGGGATGAGTGTGAGACCGCGCATCTGCGGGATCTGGGATTGCGGTTGTCCTTTCCAGACTGGCTGGTTGAGTACTTTGTGGATCAGTATGGTCTGCACACAGCCTGTCAGATCATGTGCGGATTAAACGAGAAAGTTCCCCGCACTGTACGTGTTAATTCTTCGCAGTATACGCGCGACGAGGTACTTCACGCATTGGCGGATGAAGGCGTAACGGCATTGCTGTCGCCCATTTCTCCTTACGGGATCCGACTACCAGCTAAGGTGAATCCCACATCGTTATATGCGTACACAGCGGGCATGTACTCTTTACAAGGAGAAAGTTCAATGTTAGTTGCCCCGTTGTTTGGAGATTTGAGAGATAAGAGAATCCTTGATGCTTGTGCAGCTCCTGGTGGGAAAGCTCTGCACATTGCGGAGCTTGCGAAAAATCAGGCAGAGATTATCGCAGTCGATCTTCATGTGCACAGGGCAAAAATGATCACAGCGCAGGCTAAACGGTTGGGCCTTACGTCTATCCGCGCAATGGCACTAGATGCCAGGAAAATCGAGGGCCAATTTGATGCGATTTTGCTAGACGCTCCATGCTCTGGACTTGGGACGATAGCTCGCAAACCGGACATCAAGTGGCGCATGACCATGAAGGACATCGTGAAGTTGGTGGTATTGCAGGCAGAATTGTTAGACGTAATGGCCGATCGAGTGCAAACTGGCGGTTTATTGATATATACTACATGTACATTGTCCGAACGTGAGAATGAGTCGCAGATTCGCGCCTTTTTGCAGCGTCACGCGAATTTTCAATTAGAACCACTTCACTTTAGTAGCACGATTGATGCTGCAGTGCAAATGCCTTGCCATAATGCTCGATTAGAAGAAGGCATGTTTTATCTTCACCCCGAAGACTTCGGTTCGGACGGTTTTTTCTTTGCGAAGTTGAGGCGATGGAGGTAAGAGACGGGAAGGGGAGGGCAACGAGACGACGATTTGGAGGAGGGGAGAATTTGACCGTTTCCTTATATGGGATGACATTGGCAGAGTTGGAAACGTGGTTAGTTGCTAAAGGCGAACCGAAATATCGTGCGTTGCAAATTTACACCTGGTTATACCAAAAACGCATTACGAGTGTGCAACAAATGACCAACCTGCCAAAGGCGCTTCGTGATCGTTTGGCCTATGAGACAACCATGGAAACCATGGAAGAAGTGACGCGACAAGTCGCAAAAGACGGGACGATCAAATTTCTTTTTGCACTACATGATGGTACGACAATTGAGACGGTGATCATGCGGCATGACTACGGAAACAGCGTGTGTGTATCGACGCAAGTGGGCTGCAAAATGGGATGCGAATTTTGTGCATCAACGCTTGGCGGGCTGATTCGCAATCTTGCGGTGAGTGAAATTGTCGAACAGCTCGTGGTGTGTCAGCATTTATTGGACAAAACAAATGAGCGTGTATCAAGTGTTGTTTTGATGGGATCTGGTGAACCTCTTGACAATTATGATGCCTCTCTGAAGTTTGTTGATATTGTTACGGAATCAGAAGGGTTACGCATTGGGCAACGCCATATCACGGTATCGACCGTTGGGTTAGTTCCCGCCATTTATCGATTGGCAGATGAGTTGCGAGGAATTACGCTTGCAGTGTCATTGCACGCAGGAGATGATGATACGCGGGGCCGCATGATGCCTGTCAATAAAGCGTATGACATTGCTACGCTACTTGAGGCATGTCACTATTACTATGACAAGACGGGGCGGCGGTTGACGTTTGAGTATGCACTGATTCGCGATCATAATGATCACTTGGAGGATGCTCAAAAACTTGCAACGTTGCTGAGCACGTTACCTTGCCATGTGAATATCATTCCTGTAAATTACGTTCCTGAACGTAATTTAACGAGGACTTCAAAGAACCAAATTCAGGCTTTTGTTCAACATTTACAACATCTTGGTATTAATGCGACAGTTCGACGGGAAATGGGTGGCGATATTGCCGCTGCGTGTGGACAGTTACGCGCTGAGCATTCTCGGGAGAGCGTCTAGGGAGTGAGGGGCATGCAATTTGCGGCAGCATCCCATGTGGGGCTCGTTCGTAAAGTCAATCAAGACGGATATGTGATTCAACAAGAAAGCGGGAAAGAGCATTTTGTTTGTGTAGCTGATGGAATGGGTGGGCATGTTGCAGGGGAAGTGGCCAGTGCGCTAGCTCTAAAAATCATCCAGGAAACGCTACAAACAACGGTTGCGGATGATCCGGAGAGTCGCATTCGCACAGCTGTTTTACGGGCAAATGAGCAGGTTTATGAACAATCTGCGCATACAGATATGTACGCGGGGATGGGAACCACCATCGTGACGGCATTAATTCATGGCGAATCGATGTGGATTGCTCATGTGGGCGATAGTCGTGCCTATTTGTTGCGCGGGAATGAGGAGTTGCTGCAGCTAACTGAAGATCACTCGCTTGTTAATGAACTTGTACGTCGAGGACAAATTGGCCCACAAGAGGCTGTTCACCATCCACAAAGGCACATGCTAACGCGCGCTCTTGGGACATTGCCAAATGTTTCCGTAGAATGCCGAAATGTTTCTTGGGGATCTGGTGATGTGCTTTTGATCTGTTCTGATGGGTTAACGACGCATGTTTCAGACGAACAGATCTATAACATTCTCATCACTGTGAGCGATTTGCAGACAAAGGTTGACCAATTGATTCAGGCAGCGCTTGACAATGGTGGTCATGATAACGTCACTGTCGTTGCGGTATTGCATGCCGACCGTCTAGAACAGGAGGTTTACGAATGACCGAGCGAATTCTAGGCGGTCGCTATGAAATTTTGGAACGTATTGGTGGAGGGGGGATGGCAGTTGTTTATCGCGGTATGGATGTGCTATTGAAGCGTCCAGTTGCGATTAAGACATTGCGTTCCGAATACGCACTTGATATGGATTTTGTACGTCGCTTCAAACGCGAGGCACAAGCAGCGGCGAGTTTATCGCATCCAAGTGTGGTGAATATTTACGATGTAGGACAAGATGGCGATACTCATTATATTGTCATGGAATATGTGGATGGTAAAACACTGAAACAAGTGATCGAAGAACGCGCTCCATTGCCTGTAGAAGAGGCGGTAGAAATGGCGCGCCAAATTTGTGAAGCGCTTGCACATGCACATGAACATCATATTATTCATAGAGACGTAAAACCGCATAATATTTTGATCAGTAAAACGGGTCGAGTGAAGGTTACGGATTTTGGTATTGCTCGGGCCATGTCTACAAATACAATTACGCATGACAGTTCCACTGTACTTGGCTCTGTTCATTATTTTTCCCCAGAACAAGCGCGCGGTGCGCTTGCGGATGCAAAATCGGATGTGTATTCACTCGGCATTGTTCTCTATGAAATGTTAACAGGACAACTCCCGTTTTCTGGCGAAACGCCCATTAGCGTAGCTTTAAAACATTTACAAGAGTCATTTGTAGAACCACGCTTACTTTCTCCGCGAATTCCACAAAGTGTAGAAAATATCGTGTTGCGCGCTTTGATGAAAGATCCCAAGGAACGCTATCAGACGGTGCGCGCCATGGCGGATGATCTAGAACGAGCGTTGTTGTTGCCGGACGTGCCCAAATTCATTTCGACGACGCAAACGTTTGATGATCGTCCATCGATGCAAATTCCGGTTATTGCGGGTGATCAGTTGTTTACTAAAGTTTCACAACATAAGTCGGAAGAACCTGTTGATGAGGAGTCGCCCCGCTCTCTAAAGCGGCGCATTCTGACGACATTAGCATGGATTTTTGGGTTTGGCACGCTTGTGGTTTTGGCGGCTGTGGCCGCGATTTACATCGTGGTCACCTATTTGCGAGTACCTACGATACAAATACCTAACGTTGTCGGTATGCCTTATCTTGAGGCTAGAAATGAACTTGTTGCACACGGTTTTGATGTGAGTAAAATTCGTGAGGTGCTCGATACAAAGTCTACGTCAAAAGTGGCGCAAGGTGATGTCGAAGCACAAAATCCTGCTTCTGGCGCAGCACAAGCGACACAGGACATTACGCTTACGGTAAAGGCGGGGAGTGCGCAGATCGCAATGCCGCAGCTTGCGGGGTATTCCGAAAGTGAGGCAGAACAGCGGCTGATTGATCTTGGTGTGCCAAGTGGGAATATTACGATTCAAAATCAGGCAAGTTCAAGTGTTCAGGCCAATCAGGTGATTTCTACAACGCCGTCAGCTGGGACAACCTTTGCAAATAGCTCACAGCAAATTACACTCGTGGTTAGTTCAGGGACGCAGTCAGCAGCCATTCCAAACGTTCAGGGACAGACTCTTAGCAATGCTTCTAATATCCTTAAATCTGACGGATTCGCGGTAGGACAAGTCACAAATACGCCTTCTGCAACAGTCCCGTCGGGACAAGTGATTAGTCAATCACCACAGCCAGGACAACAAGCTGTGGCTGGTTCCACAGTAAAACTGACGGTTAGTAGTGGTGAGCCCACAGGGGCCACGGTTGTGACGGCCAATGTGAATGTTTCGTTGCCTGCCAATGCAACTCTACCTGCGACAGTTAAAATCGTTGTTTCTGATGTGTTTGGAACGCGTACCGCAGTGAACACATCGCAATCGTCGTCCCAAGCGACCTATCCTGTACAAGTCACGACGACACCCACGCAGCCGGCCCAAATTTCAGTATATGAAAACGGACAGCTTATTGGGAGTGACAACGTAAATGGGAAGAATGTAACTTCGTCTGGTGGTAATGCGCCATCCTCACAGACACAAAGTAATCCAAGTTCATCGCCTCCCAGTAATGGTTAAGGGAAGAACAGCCATTGAATGAGAGGGTGATCGATGTGACAGGTAGAATTATCAAGGCCATCTCAGGATTTTATTTTGTTCTGCTGGAGGATGGACGTATTCTTCAGTGTAAAGCGCGAGGTGTATTTAAGAAACGCGAGGTAAAGCCGTTAGTAGGTGACTTGGTCACTGTTGATCCACTGGGAATAGAAGAGGGAATTATTACTGATCTTTTCCCGCGTTATTCGCAGCTTGTTCGCCCGACCATTGCAAATGTGGATCAGGCACTGCTTGTACTGTCTTTGGTTCAACCCGCACTATCTCTCTATCAACTTGATAAAATGCTGGCAATGCTTGCATTGTCAGCAATTCAAGTGGGGATTGGGTTAACGAAAGTTGATCTACCGAATGCGTCGCAAGTACTTGAAGAAGTGAAACCTTTGTATGAGAGTTTGCGATACCCTGTGTTTGCCCTGGATGTGCGCAATGAAGTTGGATTGGATGCGGTGAGAGGATTTTTAAATGGGAAGATCACTGTTTTGACAGGACAATCTGGAGTTGGGAAATCGACGCTGTTAAAAACACTTGTTCCTGCTTCACAAGCGTTGACAGGTCATGTGGGTCATCGCTCTAAACGCGGACGGCACACGACGACGCATGTAGAACTATATCCTTATACAGAAGGATTTATCGCGGATACGCCAGGATTTTCGCAATATGATTTTGATCAATTGGAGCCTACAGATCTTGGGGCACTATTTCGCGAGATTGATCAGCAGAGTGCTGACTGTGAATTTCGAGGATGTCAACATGTTGAGGAAATTGGGTGTGCAGTCATCGGTGCTATGAAAGCTGGAGTGATTGCATCTACACGATATCATAGTTATGTGCAACTTTTGGAAGAATTGAAACAAGCTAAAGCGAGGAGATATTAATGTTTGTCCAAGTAGCACCATCCATTCTTTCAGCAGACTTTGCTGCTCTCGGACGGGCGGTAGAGGAACTGACGAGTGCAGGAGCAGATCTTATTCACGTCGATGTGATGGATGGCCGTTTTGTTCCTAATTTAACCATTGGCCCCCCCATTATTGCGGCGCTTCGTGAGCACACAAATTTGCCGCTTGACGTACATTTAATGATTGAGGAGCCCGCGCGATTTATTACTGATTATCGTAAAGCGGGTGCAGATATCATTACTGTTCACATGGAGGCTTGCACACATCTGCAACGAACAGTTACCATGATTCGTGATCTGGGAGCGGAAGCGGGGGTGGCTCTCAATCCCGCCACTCCGGAAGAAACATTAAAATATATTTATGATGATATCGACGTAGTTCTTGTGATGAGTGTAAATCCGGGATTTGGTGGGCAAAGTTTTATTTCTTCGAGTGTTCGTAAAGTAGCTAATATTCGAAAATCACTAAATGATGCTGGACGTCGTGCTGTGCAAATTGAAGTAGATGGGGGTGTTACAGCTGGCAACGCACCAAACTTGGTGACTGCAGGAGCAGGAATTCTCGTCGCAGGCTCATATATTTTTTCGGCGCCCACGTTAAATGAGGGAATTCGCAGTTTGCGGATAAAGTAGGCACATATCCGCCAGAGTATTCATATAGTGAAGTGATGGATCTGGACATGAAAACTCGGGTAGCTCGTGTAAGAGCCCGTTTTGTTGATGCGTCTGTTGCGGATGAAATCGTGATCGCAGACAGGGTGTAGGAGGGGTGTATGGATGCGGTTTTATACGATTAAATTGCCACGATTTCTCGGGGGCATTATAAAGGCACTGCTCGGGTCGCGTGGGCGAAATTGAATCATGTCTCTCCCTTTACACACGTTCATTACGCAAAAAAGCACCCTAAGCGGTGCTTTTTTCGAGCCAATCTATGGCATCTGTGCGATTAGATCGCACGGGCAACTCTTCCGCTCTTTAAGCAACGTGTACACACGCGAATGCGCTTCACTGTTCCATTTACGTTGGCTCGAACAGACTGTAAGTTTGGGAGCCAGCGCCGCTTTGTGAGAATGTGAGAGTGGCTCACTGCATTACCAACTTGAGGTCCCTTACCACAGATATCACAGCGTTTTGCCATGCTGTGCACCCCCTTTATAGATATTCAACCAGGATATCATAGCATAAGCGAGCATTGGGACGCAACCGACTTTTCTTCACACGGACGGTGTAGTAAACTAAAGAAAATTGAAGTTATTAAGAGGTGGAATCCCGTGCCGACAGTCATTATGAACGAAC
>JAKACV010000075.1 GCA_021821085.1 Bacillota bacterium
GTGAACTGCTCCCGCCTTCGCTTCGCTTAGAGGCGGGAGCTTCTTGCTTCATCGACCGTTGCCTGCCGTAACAGGTCTTACACGATCTCCACAAGCGTGAATTCGGCACGTCCCATGCCTACTCGACTCTCAGATTAGCCAGTTTGCTGCAGAATAGCCAAGCCACGATGCACGATGTTGATTGCCGCATTCACATCACGATCAATTTCCAATCCACACGTTGGACACTTGTGTGTTCGCTCCGACAGGCTTTTCTTGACGAGTGTCCCACATCCACTGCTACAAATTGGGGACGTGTGATGAGGCGGTACTTTAATTAGTCTTTTTCCAACACGCTTCGTTTTGTATTCGAAATAGGTAGTGAGCTTGCCCCAACTTGCATTGCCAATGGCTTTTGCAAGGTGATGATTTTTCATCATCCCTTTCACTTGCAAATCCTCCATGCAAATCAGGTCATAGCGATCCACCAAAGATCGACTCACTTTATGCAGATGGTCTTTGCGCTGGTTCGCCACGTGATCATGCTGGCGTTGAAGCTTTTGTTTCGCTTTCTCACGATTCTTGCTACCTTTCTTTTTGCGCGACAATTGACGTTGCTTGCGTTTCAAGCGCTTTTCGCTCTTTTGTAGCCACTTGGGATTCTCGAAAAAATCACCATCCGAAGTGGCAATCAGCGAAAGCAACCCGAGATCAATGCCCACAGCGCTTTGAATCTCTGTGATGGGTGCCCCTACTTCTGTCGCGCAGGTAAGGTTCGCATACCATTTGCTATCATGGAATTTGACATTGATCATTTTGACAGACGCAGGATCAAACGGAAGATGAGCCACCATCCTGACCCAACCGATTTTCGGAAGAAACACCTTGTTTTCGTGAAAGTAGGTGCTTCTTGCTTGTGGGTAGGTGGTGGATCGAAACATGAATTTATTTTTGAACTTCGGGAACTTTGCCCGTTTCTCAAAGAAATTCACAAACGCCTGATCCAAGCGTTGCAATACGTCTTGGAGCACTTGAGAATGAACTTGCTTGTATTCAGGGTGCTCTCGTTTCCAAGCAGGTAAACGATTTTGCTGATCCGTATAATGAACCGAAATACCATGAACCTGATAGGCCTTGATCCGTTCTTCTAACGCTGCATTATAGAGTCGGCGACACAAATAGAACGTATGAAACAACTTCTGTTCCTGTTCTTTGGCCGGTTCTAAACGAAAGCGAAACACGCTAACGACTTCGTTCTCCCTGGTGTTCGATGTATGTTTTGATGGTCTCAATCGGTGCACCTCCTGTTGTCAGTAAACAGAAACTACGTGACCAAAAATACTCCTTCCATAACGACTTTCGTATGATCGGAAATTCTTTTTTGATGAGTCGTGATGACGCACTTTTGTAAGCGTTGATAAACGTAGACAATTCGGAATTTGGATGAGCCTTGAACAACACATGGACATGATCGCGGTCATGATTCCATTCTTGGAACGCAATGTTGTAATTCGGTTGTATGTATTCGAAAATCTCGCGCAACCGATCAGAAATAGCATCGTCAATCACTTTGCGACGATACTTGATCACGAGAATCAGATGGTAGTACATTAAGAACACTGAATGATTATTACTATCGAGTTCCATTGATTAGCCTGCCTTCTCGACACTGACTACTGACATTATAGCATGAGAAGGGAAAAAACGCCATTCATCCCCCGCCTAAGAGGCTATGCTTGACCCACAACATTTCCAGAGAATTGATTTTGTGAAATAGACTTCACATTAACAAGGTGCCTCTTTACGGGCACCCCTAAATAGCCGCTGGACTCAGCGGCTATTTTTTTGTACTCTTGAATCATGAAAATTCAAGGGAGAATTCTTAGCCAAGAAGATATTAATTGGATTCGCGGGTTCATCGCGGAACATCCGAATTGGCATCGCAGCCGACTATCTCAGGAAATATGCCGGGCCTGGAACTGGGTCAATGCTAAAGGCATGCTCAAAGATATGGCCTGTCGTACCATGCTTCTCAAACTGGAGCGGCTCGGTTGTCTCCGCTTGCCTGCCGCTCGTTCCGTATGCGTTGGAAATTCAGTTCGCGTCCGCAAACCTGTCACTCATTCCCAAGACGAAATCATCTGTACACTTCACGACCTTTTCCCACTGCGTATCGACGTGATTCATGACGCGGCATCATCTCGTCTATTCAAACATTTACTTGCGGAATACCATTATCTCGGTTTCAGCGGTACGGTCGGCGAGAATATGAAATATATGGTTTATGACTGTCTACAGCGTCCGCTTGCCTGTTTGCTCTTTGGTTCCGCTGCTTGGAAAGTCTCTGCACGGGATAAGTGGATCGGCTGGAATTCAAATTTACGGCAAGCCAATCTGTCCCTTGTTACCAACAAGATGAGATATCTCATCTTACCATGGGTTCGGGTTCCCCATCTCGCCAGCCACTTGCTGGCGAGTATTGCGCGGCGCATCAGCGACGACTGGATGCAAAGGTACGCTCATCCCATTCATCTCATGGAGACGTTCGTCGAACGGGACCGTTTTCGCGGCACGTGTTACCGGGCGGCTAATTGGGTATGTGTTGGTCAGACCCAAGGGCGAAGCCGTAACGATACGGATCGTATATTACAAGTCCCTATCAAAGACGTATACCTCTATCCGCTACATCCTAACGTACTCAACGTACTGACTCGTGAAACGTGATGAACCGCGAACTGACGTATAAACCGGTTACATCCTAATCCTATCTATGGCAGGTGAAGCCTACGATGTCATCAACGAAAAACGCATCGACGTGAACCATTGGGCCTATGACGAATTTAAAAACTTGGGAATCAATTGCGGTAGGACAATCAAACGCTTCATTCGAACCATGATCACCCTGTCCCAAAATATCGGCGAGTCTATTGCGGCAGCAAGCGACGACAAAGCAGAAGCCAAAGCGATGTATCGCCTGTTCGAAAACAAAAAAGTGACAGAAGAAGTTGTTTTGCATGCCCATCGGACAGCGACGATCCAGAAGATGAAAGAAAGCGGCGAGTCCATCATCTTGTCGGTTCAGGACACCACCATGCTGAATTACGCCACGCATAAGAAAACCAAAGGATTAGGCGATTTTGGCGCTGGCTCCGATGACAAAGGGTTAATTGTCCATTCCGCGCTGGCTGTGACTCCCAAAGGGATTGCGCTTGGACTTTTGGATCAACACATATGGACACGTGACCCCGATGAACGTGGCAAACGCACAGAAAAACGTCAGAAACCTATTGAGGAAAAGGAAAGCTATAAATGGCTCAGAAGTATGGATCAAAGTCAGACCGGCGTCTCGAAAGACATCCGCTTGGTTCACGTTGGTGATCGGGAAGCGGATGTCTATGAGTTTTTCGACCATGCCATCACGAACCAGCAGGATGTTTTGGTACGCATCGTCCAGAATCGAATCACATCGGAAGCCTGCAAACTGTTTGATCAGATCAAACAGGAACCGCCAGCGGGTCAAATCGTCGCCCACATTCCCAGGGATACGCGCCGGAATTTGCCTGCGCGAGAGGCCACACTCGAAATCCGCTATAGTCGGTTAAATATACAGGCTCCTCGCAATACGCCCAAGAAATTCATTGGAAACAGAACGTTAACTTTGTCGTTCATACATGTTCAAGAAGTCAAGCCTCCCGAGGGCATGGAACCCATCGAGTGGTATTTGGCTACAAGCCTGGACGTCGCTAGTTTAGACGAGGCCGCAGAGAAGATAACCTGGTATATACACCGATGGAAGATCGAGCGATTCCACTATATTTTAAAAAGTGGTTGTGAAATTGAAAAGTTACAAAACCGGACAGCGGAACGTCTACAAAAATTAATCCTCGTCTATTCGATTATTTCAGCTCGAATCCTGGGAATGACCTACATGGCCAGACAATACTCGGAGGAGCCGTGTACAATGTTCTTCGAGGAAGAAGAATGGAAGGTCTTGTACTGTATCGCTAATCGAATCCCTACTGCTCCTGACACCGCTCCAACGATTAAAGAGGCCGTATCTTATCTCGCCAAACTTGGTGGATTCCTGGGCCGCAAAGGAGACGGTGAACCTGGTGCTAAAGTAATTTGGAAAGGGTTGAACGAGCTAAATATTGTTCTTAAATATCGCAATTACCTGTCTCCATAAATTGTATGATTTATGGGTCAAGCATAGCCTAAGAGGCGGGAGACTTCTGGCGCAAGTACGTTAAATGAACGATTCGATCGACCAGTTTCTAATGGCAAGAATGCCTGCGTTCCAAGATAACTTGGAGCGTAGGCATTCTTGCCACTATTTTTTAAACAAACGATCCTCGCAAAAAAAATCCTCTCACGATCATGTGAGACCACTTATCCAGGAAAAAGTCAGCTCTCTGTAATAAAGTAAAGTATGGCTCCATGGATCTTTAAGAGGTGTAGGACAACTCTAATGTAAAATATACTTTGGAAATCGATCACTCTATAGAAAGTGGGGATTTCGATGGCTAGGTATGTTCGATACGAGAACAGCAAAGAAGACGCCAAGCAATTGCTTAAGGCGACACGAAGCAAGTCCACTTCCATTTCTGAATCAACAGAAGCTATATTTGAGTTCAGCGTAGGTCAAGTAACACTGCATGCAGTCATGGATGAATTTCTGCGCACAGAAAGAGATACCAAGTGGCTGGTCATTTACTCCGGACAGCGCGTAGGTACAGCAAGAGGTGACGGGAAGATCCTCTTCACGCCAGAGACCATTGTAAACATATATAGCTATCGACAAGTAGTATATTTACGAAGTGGAGGGCAGGGCACTCGGATCAGCAGTGTAAGCCCGCTGGAGAGGAACGTTCACGAGAACCCAAAGACCTTACACAAAATCGAAGCTGATCCGCTTCGATCTCAATCGAAAAAAATCGCGCAAAAAAACAAAACCACAAAACGTTGGATGGATAAACTATGGGTTCCGATCACGATCATGCTTGCTTTCGCGATCGTCGGCGTTGTATTTATGCAACTGCTGGCCCAGGCGCAATCAAGCCTCAAACCACAGTACCGATCTGCCAATTCCGCAAGCAGCAGCACCGTGAACTCTAGCAGCGGCGCGTAAACAATACTTCATTTATAATTCTTCGGTGAGAAAACCACGAAGTCTTTAGCTTCGTGGTAGTTCACATGCTTCAAGTAGAAACACCGCAAGTTCATCATCAGACAACATCGCCCCGAATGCCTCACCTGCAGGTCATCGGGGCGATGATCGTCATCCATCAGCACATCAGCACATCAGCCACTCTTCACACGCCATCACATCTGGTACTGTTCTCTGATCAACTGCATCATGCCGAGCCGCCGCAAGCGATCAACTGGAACCAGAAAGGTCACGGTGACCACTCCTGGATGCCGCCCGATTTCAATCGAACCCGTAATCGTCGCTCGATTTTTCACCTCCGGAACAGTCATCATAAGGAGTCCAGCCGCTCGTTCTAATGCATTATCCGTCGCGGCGTTAAGATTTTCACCCGATCCAACAAACGAGACAGGTGCAGTCTCTTCGATGTGGTGCACTCCCCACTTCTCCGCTTCACGCAGCGCGGCCTCTTTCTCTTCAACAGATAATGGCTTTGCGAGATAGGGCAAATCCTCTTCTTTGGGCAGTAAAAGCGGACCGTCCAATGCAAGGCCCTTGATCACATGAACTTGCAACGTGACGATGCCTGACACATCACACGTGTGTCCGGCAATTTCGCCATCCCCTTGCAACGCATGCATATCTCCTAGATAGACACCACCACCTGGCACCTTCACAGGACAAATCAACACCGCTCCCTCTCGGACACGGCTGATATCCATGTGGCCATCCGTTTTCGCCTCATTCAATTGCTCCATCGTCACTGCATATTCATGCGGCGCGCCCACTAGAAAAAAGCCAAAATCCCCCGCATTATGCGAGTCCGGAAGAGCGCGAGAAGGGGTCGTCCCGATTTGGCCAAGAAATGGACGAAGCCTTGCCACAGCCCCTACGAGATCATGCGGGGCAAATGTAACCACTGGATTTTGAATCGAATTCTCTGGCGTCGCCATATACCTTCGCCCTTCACCGGCAATTCGTTCTGCCGCCTCCTGCGGAAGTGTTACCCCCAAAGTGCCTCCCGCATCAAAGGCAATCGTGTATCCATGTGTGAATGTGAATGGCGTCGCATCCGCCCCACACTTCACGCAGCGAATAGACTGAATCCGGATCGCAATCGAATCTCCCACCTCCGCTCCTTCCACATATACTGGTTGTGTCACCTCGTGACCGCCACGAAGCGCCGGTGTAATCATGGGTCCCCAACACCCTGGCGCCGTGTTCGCCACAATATGGCCACCATCTCGTACAGGTCCAAGCATCGGTTTACCCGGATCAAGCACACCATTCGTAAATGTATGTACAAAGACCGTCTCTTGAGATTGTCGATGATCCACTACCCCATCCCCCTTTGCATCACTTATTGTCCCTTTACTTCCACATCAACATTCGTGCCATCTTTACTCCATTGTGGTGGGCGCTTTTCAAGAAAAGCTGAAATCCCCTCTCGTGCATCTGCTGTTGAACTTTGCAAAGAAATGACCTCAGTGGCGTATGCAAGCGATTGTTCCTCCGTCATCCCATACTGTCTATGGAGAAATTTTTTCCCGGTTGCAAGCGTATCGCGACTGTACTGCGCCACCGTCATCGCCAGTTCATAGGTGGATACATGCAGTTGATCGGCAGGTACGACTCGGTTCAGCAATCCGTGATCCAGCGCTTCTTGTGCAGACATCATCTCCCCTGTAAACAGCATTTCGGCAGCCTTTTTACGCCCCACATTGCGTGTCAAATGAACTGCTGGTGTACTGCAAAAAAGCCCGATTTTGACTCCCGGTGTAGCAAATCTAGCCTCTTGCGCAGCAACCGCGAGGTCACACGCCGCCACAAGCTGGCAGCCTGCCGCTGTAGCGATCCCCTGAACTTGAGCAAGGACGATCTGTGGACTTTCGCGAATCGCAGTCATCACCGCTCCACACGTTTCAAAAAGACGATGCACCTCCTGTGTTGTACTGGAGAAGATTTCACGCAAGTCGTGCCCCGAACTAAACGCTGGCCCCTCTGCAGCGATGATCAATACATGAATCCGCGGATCTTGCGCCATGATCCGCACATCCATTGCGAGCGACTCCAGCACGGCAGTCGATAGCGCATTGCGTTTTTGTTCATTATGTAACGTAATGGTTGCTATTTTATCTTCATAACTTACTGTGATTTCTGTTAATTTCACATCCATCTCCGCCTTTCTACTCTGCCATTCTCAGATCCAACAGCATAAAAAAATAAACGTATCACGATATCCATTGCGACGAAAAATATCAAAAGAGAGTGCTTATCACATCTACACTCCCTTTTGATATTACTTGGACATTAAGGAACCACTACTTGTGCCTGTTGTACTGGGACTTGTTGTTCCTGTACTTGTTGTTCCTGTACTTGTCGTTCCTGTACTTGTTGTTCCTGTACTTGTTGTTCCTGTACTTGTTGTTCCTGTACTTGTTGTTCCTGTACTTGTTGTTCCTGTACTTGTTGTTCCTGTACTTGTTGTTCCTGCGCTTGTTGTTCCTGCGCTTGTTGTTCCTGGGATGTTATGTAGCAAGTTTTGTATGATTGTATTTGCCTCGCCTGGGTTTCCTGCTGTTTGTGAGACAGCCTGTTGAAGTCCTTGTGCGACATTTTGTAATACATTCGCACTCGATGTCGTTGAAATTGTTTGAGATAATTTGCTGATCACCTGTTGCTGTGTGGTAGTGGGCATTTTTGATAAGTTTTTTAAGATACTAGTGACATTTTGCATCTGAGTAGTCATTTGTTGATTTTGCAACGCCAATGTTTTTGCACTTTGCGATGGCGTATCCATTTGAAAGGCTTGTCCATTCCAATTGTTCATGATTCCTTCTTGTTTTAGAGCCTGTTGCACTGCATACAATTCCGCATAAGTGGTCCCGCCGTATACAAGAGCAGCCCCTTTAATTCCAGCATAATTCGCCGTTTCCTTTTGGGCAGTCACTACACTTCCCGTTGAAGCAAAAACAGCCCCTCCCACGACGAGAGAACTCACAACAGCACCGGCTATCGCACCGAAAAACAGAGATTTCCTATCCACAATCTCTCCCCCTTTCATCTGATAAATACAGTATAGCATTTTTTGCAAGTTTCAAAAGAGTGAATGATAAGTCGCCAACAGAAACCTCAATTCCACATTACGATTAATACACACATTCTCACTTCGGTATATTTCAGGGTCTATTATTTTTTATCACGATCATTAATTTTATTGATCAGTCGGCCATCGAGTATAATATTCCAGACATTTCAAAACTATTTCACCTAAATCCAGCACAAGCTAGGATGATATTAGGTGCATTCGGAATTTTGATCGCTTCGATACATGATCAAAATGCTTTTCTTAGATCGAACGATTTCGACCGTAAGTATGGGAAACCAGTGGATCAAACAAAGCTGTACACGAACATTTAGCACTGACCTCAAGGGAAGTGAAGTTGCCAAACCTATCTTTTGTCGGTAGTACAACAGTGCTACCCTTGAACATTGTTTCAACATTTCATCTTTGTGGAAACAGCGAATCTTTTATCAATCCATTGCTGTAGCAGAGCGTAAAGCAGCAGGCAAACTACATCACAGACCATTGCCCACCCCCCGCACCTCCTGTCTCACCAGGTGTCGGTTCGTATCGCCCTTGGCTGATCTTCATTTCCAGCACGACCTGTCCTGTGACCCGATGGAAGCGCGATCTTTGTTCGCACAGACACGCCTTCATTGCTGCCGTGGCACATCAGCTAGATCTGGTCTTAATTGATCGATAGAATAACTATGAATGGCCCAACTGTGTGTAGCCCGCGATTTGCAAAAAATTGCTCCTCACAAGATTTGCGTAGCTATTACGTTCGAATAGAATCATCGCACTCACACTGAATCGCAGAGATCGGGGAAGTTGCTGAATTCAGAAGCCCAAAGCAACTCTTCGCATACGCGAAACTATTCCGGTGAAAACAGCCAAAGGAAGGATGGGATATATCGAAATTGGGAAGCCCACATGCCTATGTCTCCAACTCTTGCGCGTCGGCATATAGGTGCTCACTGTCAGTGGCGATGCATCAAGTTGGCTCTTGATAGCTCCATGTCTGTGCACCACTCCCCAACAAACCGGATTCATCGAAACACAATTCGTTTGGACATGATGAAGTTGATCATCAGTCCTGATAAAGAACCTAATGCCACACCTAGAAATGGATGCAAGTATATGATTGAAAAAAAATGAATGCCTATCGCGTATACTCCATAGTTAACCGCACCACCAAGAACATTGACGCCGAGATATACCACCAATTGACGCTGCGGCTCATGTGACTTGCTACTTCGAAACGTGTACTTTCGGTTCAGTCCCCAGGTTACAGTGGCTGCTACGAGATAGGCTACGACTTGGCCGATATAAGGACTTATCCTTAGGCTCAGTAGCCCTCCTAAAACAGCGACATCCACAACAAAACCAATAGTACCAACAAATGAAAAAAGCATAAACCGTTCTAAACTCTTATGAGAATTAATACGCAACATCATCGTTATGAACCTCGGTTGGTTGAATCGAAAGGTAAAAAAGTCTCTTCATTTCCTGACGTCCTCTCGTCACGGTGTCTAAGAGAAAGCCCGAAGTGATACTCAAGAATGCCAATAGCATAAGCCCCATGGATAAAAATGCGGTCGGAAAACGCGGCACCAATCCCGTGCGAATGTACGTCTCAATTATAGGCACTATCAATATTATTGAAGATAGCGAAAAAAATCCCGATAAGATTGAGAAAAATGCCAGTGGGCGTTCTGCCTTGAAGAGTGAAACAAGGGTAACTAGAATCCGAAATCCGTCTCGATACGTATTGAGTTTACTAAGAGAACCTGATGGCCGCCCCCTATAGGGGGTGTCAACCTCAGAGATGGGCATTCGAAGTTCCAAAGCGTGCACCGTTATCTCTGTCTCCGTCTCAAAACCTGATGCAAGCGCAGGAAACGACTTTACATACCGACGCGAAAACACACGGTATCCCGAGAGCATGTCAGAAAACTTACGGCCAAATATCACGTTTGCAACCCTTGTCAACACTGCATTCCCCAATCGATGCCCGACGCGATAAGCTGCCTGCTCATCAGAGACCCTGACGCCAACGACCATGTCTAGTCCCTCGTCTACTAGTTTCTCAATCATGTCTTTGGCGCTGGATGCTTCATATGTATCGTCGCCGTCAACCAGCACGTATACATCCGCCTCTACATCAGCGAACATCTGACGAACAACATTACCCTTGCCTTGACGGGTCACGCGCCTTACATTCGCTCCCGCAGCCGAAGCAACTGAAATAGTATTATCAATGGAATTGTTATCGTATACATAGACTTCAGCATTCGGCAACACAGAGTAAAAGTCTTTTACGACTTTCCCAATTGCCAATTCTTCATTGTAGCAAGGGATCAGGACCGCAACCCGGTATGACAGTGATTGCAATATACCAAACGGAGGTGCCATGCTTATATTAATATTCTTCAAGCCTACCTACCTGCTCTCTTTTGA
>JAKACV010000076.1 GCA_021821085.1 Bacillota bacterium
GCAGGGTCCTGGGAGAGTAGGTCGTTGCCAGGCCGTATTTACAAACATAGCAGGCGACAGGAACCATTTGGCTCCTGTCGCCTGCTTTGTGTATGCCCCACATGGGTGAAGTTTAGTGGAGTAGTTCACTAAGTGGAATGGATAGTAACAACTGAGCCTATGTTTCCTGTGGGGAATGGCCTGGATTCTTGATTTAGTGGATACAGTGTGGCAGTAGATTCATGGTATTATGATTGCAGTATTCATATTTGTGAGAGTGGTGACTCTTTGAAAACTAGTATCATTATAATAACTAAAAATAATATTGAGTACACAAAATTATGTATAGAAAGTATTTGGCGATACACGGAGCAGGGAACGTACGAAATCGTTGTTGTTGACAATGGTTCTGACGATGAAACGCGTGCATGGCTGCATAAACAGACTGATTTGATTACGATCTACAATGAATATAATGAAGGATTTCCTCGTGCCTGTAATCAGGGAATTCGTGTTTCAACCGGTGACAGTATTTTACTTCTTAATAACGATGTAATTGTAACTCGAAATTGGCTAATCAATTTGCGTGAGTGTCTTTATAGTTCCTATGATATCGGTGCAGTGGGTCCGGTTTCTAATTCGGTTTCCTATTATCAAGCAATCCCTGTGCGCTATACAACGGTAGAGGAGATGCAAGAATTTGCAGCTGATTATAATGCTGCATCCATTAGGACTGAGTTTAGGGTTCGACTTATTGGGTTTTGTATGCTTATACGCCGTGAAGTCATCGAACGCATTGGCCTTTTAGACGAACGGTTTTCACCAGGCAATTTTGAAGATGATGATTACTCGATTCGTATTGTTGGTGCGGGATACCGTCTTGCACTTTGTAGAAATACCTTTGTTCATCACTTTGGCAGCAGTTCTTTTAAAAAAAATGCATCAGAATTTAATCACCTGCTTGAGGTAAATCGAATGAAATTTCGAGATAAATGGAGCTTTGACTCGCACAATGCAACACAAATTCGTTTTGGATTAATTGATCTCATAGAGGAGAATGCAGACCAACCGATTTGTGTTCTTGAGTTGAATTGCGGGTGTGGGGCGACTCTACTAGAGATGAAGACCAGATATCCCCAAGCTGAGTTATACGGCATTGATCAAAATGTTTCAGTTGTAAGTATTGCGCAAAAATTTGCCACTGTACGTGTGGGTGCACTTGAGATCTTGAAAAATTTCCCGGATAACTTTTTTGATTATATTATTGTTGCGGATGTATTGGAGTATGCCGCAAGTCCAAAAAACGAGCTTTTAGATATAGCAATGAAATTACGGAATCAAGGAAGTATATTACTAAGTGTACCCAATGTAGCCCATTATTACGTTTTAAAAAATTTATTAAATGGACGATGGTCATATAATGAATTGGATGATCCGGGCAGGAAACAATGCAATTTTTTTACAATTATCAATTTGCAAGAACTTATGGAGTCAACTGGATTTAAGATTTCCGAGTTGCGTGGGACCACGCTACAACTCGCACCAGATGATCAAGTGATGGTACAGAAATTGCAGGCAATCACGAATATCTCCGAGACTATGCAAATTCATGCTAACCAACTGTTAGTGAAGGCAATATGCGAGAAAAATGACAAACCAGTCGTTGCTTATCCTGAAAATCAGGTTTGATATTCAGGATGGATATAGATAATGCGAAATAGGAGTGTAGACTATGACAGATGAAAGGAAGTTTTGTTTCGTTTTGAGTGTAAATAATGAGGCAGTTTTTGATATTGCCTTGCAGCATATTAGGCAACTGGTTATTCCACCGGGCTATTCCGTTGATTATAGTAAGATCACTGGATCGCAGGGATTGGCATATGCATATAACACGGCAATGCACTCGTCAAATGCGAAATATAAAATTTATATGCACCAAGATGTCTTGCTCTTAAATCGAAATTTTTTAATTGATTTGCTGAGGATATTTTCAAGCGATTCTGAATTGGGGATGATCGGCGTTGTTGGAGCTCGGAATATTCCTCGTAATGGGGTTTGGTGGGAATCCGCTGAAAAAATCGGGAAAGTTCTTGAAAATCGAGGTCTCTTTGCCTACTTGCAATTTGAGGACTTTTTTTCGGGTGAATCAGTGGTCCCTGTCGACGCTATTGATGGCTTGTTGATGGCTACTCAGTATGATGTACCATGGAGAGAGGATTTATTCACGGGCTGGCACTTTTACGATGTATCTCAGAGTTTGGAGTTTAAGCGTCGTGGATATAAGGTAGGAATTCCTTCGCAAGTGGCGCCGTGGTGTCTTCACTTCATGGGGCGTGAACATAGATTTGATTTGCAGGCTTATAATTATTACCGTGACATTTTCTTGAGGAATTATATCGAATTTATGGAAGTTCACTAGAGTGGTACTGAAGGAAGATTTTATCAAACGCGCCGAAAAACCCCTTGCTTTAGCTCTTAGCATTACCCATTCTAAGGCCTAAAGGCAGGGGGAGTGGTCACAAGTCTCTTGCAACGGTAGGTTGAAATCGATTCAATTAAACAATAAAAAATTATTATGGGGGTAAAATGGTATGAACGTTCCTGTTGTATTTAATCCTCTAAAGTATCCAGCAATATGGGGAATTCCAAGGCGTGTAACCGATGTGACGAGTTGGCACGGTCATATTCCATTCGCGTTTGCAGTGATTTCTTTATTGGAACCAGATAAATTTGTTGAATTAGGAACACATAAAGGAGATTCATATTTTTCTTTTTGTCAGGCTATTGATTTTTTGGGGTTGCCCACGCAGTGTTTTGCGGTCGATACATGGCAAGGGGATCATCAAGCAGGTTATTATAATGAACGTGTATATCAAGAGGTGAAAACCTATAATCGCGTTCGGTATAAGAGATTTTCCAATCTACTTAAGATGTCATTTGATGAAGCTTTGTCATACTTTGAGGACGGAACGATTGATCTTTTACATATTGATGGATTGCACACATATGAGGCGGTTGCACATGATTTCTATAGTTGGCTGCCTAAACTGTCTAATCGCGGTGTAGTTATGTTACATGATATTGCGGAATATAGAGATGACTTTGGCGTCTGGAAGCTATGGAAAGAGCTTGAACAGGAGTTTCCTTCTTTCTCGTTTACGCACTCTCATGGATTGGGGATCGTGTCTATCGGAACTGAGATTCCTCAACCTTTACGTAATATGCTTAATAGTCCTTCTCAACATGATCACTATAGAGGAATATTCGAATTTTTATCTAAAAATATAAAAAAGGAAATAAAAAGCATTGAATGCTCAATAGTCATTTTTCAATATGAAGAATTGGATCCTACAATCAGTTGTATTGAGCTCCTTATGAAATATGTGCTTCCTCATCATAGCTGTGAGATTATTGTAGTAGGTGATACTTCACTGGATGACTCTAAGGAAAAAATCATTGCTTCGTATGGTTCTGTAGTTACCGTGGTAAGCAATTTAGATAATGTGAGTTTTGCTGAAAGTCGTAACTATGGAGCAGCAATCGCAAAAGGGAAGTATATTGTATTTTTAGATAACTATACATCTTTTGATAGTGATTGGCTGGCACCCATGATGCGAGCTATGCAAGATTCTATAATTGGAATAGTTGGAGCAAAATTGCTATGTTTCGATGGCGCGATTCATCATGCTGGTGTTTATTTCGCTCCTGAAGGAATTTTACCTATTGATCCGCGACGTATACTCTTTGGATCGTCGAAAAACACTCCACAAACGTTCAATTCTGGGCAGGTGCCGGCGGTTATCGGAGCTTGTCTATTGATTGAAAGGGATTTATTTTGGAATATCGGCGGATATGATGAAGAGTATGTTACTTCTTTTGAAGATATCGATTTATGTTTAAAAGTGAGAAGTATAGGGAAGGGAGTTTGGTTTGAGGCGCAGGCTGAACTTATTCATTTTGAAGGACAGACGAGAGATTCACCAAGTAAACAGCAGGGGAATTTACAAAACTTAATTATATTAAATAAAAAATGGATTGATAAATTCGCCGTTCCTCTTACACTCCAGGAAAGTTCAGTAGCTAATGAATATGGAGAATCGCACTCAGTAACGTTTTTTATAAGTTGCATGGGAAATCTTTTTGAGTTTTATCAGTTATTTAAAAGTACTATTGTGTTACTTAGGAAAGGTGATCGGCTATTACTGAATTTGCATTTTGCAAATGGTGTACAGGAATTCATTGAGACGATCGCAAAGAGTAATCATGAGATTGTCAGCATCGTTTCAACTGATGCTTCAGAAAGTGATGGAAATGGTAGTTTTCTTTCGGAATATCGTGAGTATGCGCCAATTGTTTGGGTGCGAAATGCCAATACTGAGGTAGAGGAGCTAAGGCGGAAAATTGACTATATAAGGGTTTTTACGGGTGAGGATATAGTGTACATTTTCTAATAAACAGGTGTAGGACACCTTTTTTGAGTGCCCTTGAGTGCAGATGTGTTTATATTTATTGACGCTAAAAAATTTGAGGAGGATTCTATTGCACAAACAACTGTGGCTTTTTGATATGGATGGGACGTTGTTTCAAACGGAACGGGTAGCGATTGAGGCATTTCGGGAGGTGTTTGTGAAACTTCGGCATGAGGGGGTGCAGGTGCCTGAGAATGTGATGGATGAACAGATTACGGGTATTTTCGGGTATACGCATGATCGGTTATGGGCGCAGTTATTTGGGAGGGGTTTGACGGTTGAGGAGCAGGTGCGTGCGGATGATCTACTTCTCGGTGAAGAGGTTCGACTGATTCATTCGGGAAGAGGCGCGCTGTACCCTGACGTGAAAGAGACGCTACTTACGCTGAAGGAGCGTGGTGCGACGCTTGCGGTGGCGAGTAACGGGTTATCGCCTTATATTGAGGCCATTGTGGATTATTATGAGTTGCGGGAACTTTTCGTGGGGTTGTATTCCGCTGGCGGGTACCATGTGAATTCGAAGGTTGACTTGGTGCGGATTGCGTGTGCAGAGATTCCTCATGAGCGTGGAATGATGGTGGGGGATCGATTCACCGATGTGGAGGCGGGACTGAAGAATGGTCTTGAAGTTATCGGGTGTGCGTTTGGTTTTGCACAGGAGGATGAGTTTAGGGATGCACATCGTATAGTGAAAAGATTTTCGGAGATTCTAACCATGCCGGAGTGATAACCGGCATGGTTTTTTTGCGAAATTTCATTTGTTGGATAAGGTTATGGACGATGGCTGCGTATCGGAGTGAGATTGGTATAAGTGGGCATCAGGGTAGATAGCAACTTGTATATGAAGACTGGCTTGAGGGAAGGATCTTGTTAGGACAGGCAAAAGTGACTGTCCTAACAAAAAAAATGCGTAATTGGATGTTCGGATATTTACAATGGGCAGTTAGGTGAATATAATGAATTCATAAGGTCAAAGAAAGTCAAAGTCAGAGGTGGTGAATTTTGGGGTCGTGAGGAGTACAGCAGATCTCATTGAAGCCTTTCTGTCCGATCTGATTGAGAAGAGTGCAAACGGTGTGATTGAGGTGCAACGCAGTGATTTGGCGGAAGCTTTCTCGTGTGTACCTTCTCAAATCAACTATGTGATTGCAACGCGATTTACTTTGGAGCGTGGCTATGTGGTGGAGTCAAAGCGCGGCGGCGGCGGATATATTCGCGTCCGGCGTGTGGCGATCATCGATCTACGCGAGGTTGGACAGTTGATTCGCGAGGTGGGCGATCGCATTGCGCAACGTGAGGCGGAAGGCATTTTGTGGCGACTTGAAACAGATGGGATTCTCTCCGCACGTGAAGCGTGTATGTTGCGAACTGCCATGTCGCGGGAAGTGTTGATTTTGTCGCTTCCTGAGCGAGATATGCTGCGTGCCCGGTTGCTTGCTTCGATGCTTACAGCGCTCTACGCGAATCGCGAAGGCGATTCAGGGTAGGAGAATGCCGCCGACTTATCAACAGGATGTTAACAAGGTGTTGATAAACTGTGGATAGGTGCTAAAGTAGAGGAAAAGTTTGTCGGGGAACACTGGTTTTATGTTGAAGATAGGGTATTCACTGTGGATGGCTGAAGAGTAACAGCTATACCTGAACAAATGAATGTGATTGAACAGTTGAAACTATGAGAGAGTTTGTGTGCCGGTAAGGAAGGTGACCAGGGATGCTTTGCGAACAATGTGGACAACGACCTGCATCCGTGCATTATACGGAGATTGTGCAGGGAAAGAAAAATGAATACCACTTGTGTGAAGTATGTGCGAGTCAGAAGGGACAGGCCGCGTATCAGGCGCTGGCTGGACCGTTTTCAGTAAATCAGTTGTTGTCGGGGCTTTTGCATTTTGATTCGACGGTGGCTCCTCGATCAGATGCACCGGCGCCGCGCTGTGAGCATTGTGGACTGACTTTCGCGCAGTTCGTGAAGATTGGACAATTTGGCTGTGCGCATTGTTATGAGACGTTTGCTGAGCCGTTAGGACCTTTGCTAAAACGAGTGCAAAGTTCAGATCACCATACAGGGAAGATTCCTAAACGCCGTGGTGGTGCCATGACTCTTCGACGCGAACTGAATCAATTGCGCAAAGAACTGCAAGTGAGCGTGATGGAAGAGCGTTTCGAAGAAGCGGCCCAATTGCGTGATCGAATACGTGGCCTAGAACAGCATCTCAGTTCGGATGGTAATGTTTAAGAGTCGACTAACAGAAGCCGAGTATATTATTAGTTCGGAAGATTTTGTTCGAAAGGTAATGTGGGAGAGTCGTACTGTATCAGCAAATGAATTTGTGTGACGAGCAGGGGGTTATCTGTATGTCGTTGAGTGATTTCTTGTCGCAAGCTTCGAGTAAGTGGTTGCGCGATGAGGGACCCGAGTCAGACATCGTGATTAGTAGTCGTGTGCGGATCGCGCGCAATTTGGCGGGACATGTCTTTCCATTGATTGCGACAGAAAGCGATAAACAGGCGGTGCTTGATGAGGTAGAACGTGCGGTCCATCAGCCGCATGTGGCGCAATTGGGTCGTTTTGAAATGTTAAAGATGGGGAATTTAAGTGCTGTAGAGCAAGCCGTCCTTGTTGAGAAACATTTGGTCAGTCCAGCGCTCCTTGAATCTTCAGGCTCGGCAGTTATTTTGCGCGACGATGAGGAAATGGGCATGATGGTGAATGAGGAAGATCATCTGCGTTTGCAATGTCTTCTTCCGGGATATCAACTTGATGCCGCGTATAGTCTGGCTGAACGATTGGATGACGCGCTTGAAGAAAGCCTCGATTATTCATTTGATGAGACAAGAGGGTATCTTACAGCTTGTCCGACCAATGTTGGGACAGGAATGCGCGCATCCGTTATGGTGCATTTACCTGCGCTTGTGCTGACTGGCAGTATCCAACGGATTTTGTCGGCAGTCACACATGTAGGGCTTGCTGTTCGCGGGATCTATGGTGAAGGAACAGATGCCTTAGGTAATTTATTCCAAATTTCAAATCAGATTACGCTTGGTCAAAGCGAACAAGAGATTCTGAGCAATCTACATGGAGTCGCGAAGCAAATTATCGATCATGAACGCATCGCAAGGCAGCATTTGCTGCAACAAAATAAAGATCCAATTGAAGATCGCGTGTGCCGCTCTTTTGGCATCTTAGCGTATGCGCGTCAAATAGACTCTAAAGAGGCAATGCAGCGTCTCTCTGATGTGCGCTTAGGTATTGATCTAGAGATTATCAAAGGCGTATCTGCAAATATCTTGAAGGAACTGATGGTGGCTACGCAGCCTGGGTTTTTACAAAAATACTATGAACATGAGATGACGCCAGGGGAGCGCGATGTGAAACGAGCTTCCATGATTCGCGAACGTCTGCGAATGGATCAGGGATAAGGAGAAATGGGGGAGAACGATGTTATTCAATCGGTTTACTGAACGAGCACAGAAGGTGCTGACGCTAGCTCACGAAGAGGCGGTCCGTCTTGGACATCCGGGTGTTGGAACGGAACATATCTTGCTTGGTCTCGTTAAAGAAGGGGAAGGTATTGCTGCTAAAGCGCTGCTAAGTCTCGGTGTGACCGGTGAAAAAATTCAGCGGGAAGTTGAGAAGATTATTGGGCGAGGACCCGGCAACACTACCGGCACGACGTACACGCCGCGTGCAAAAAAAGTGATCGAATTATCGATGGATGAAGCGCGTAAATTAGGTCACAATTATATTGGAACGGAGCATATCCTGCTGGGCCTCATTCGCGAAGGGGAGGGTATCGCAGCTCGTGTCCTTGGTAATCTAGGGATCAATCTATCAAAAGCGCGACAGACGGTGCTTCAGTTGCTCGGGGCAGATTCTCCCGAGGCGAACTCAGAGGCAGGGACGCCTGCAGCAAGCACACCGACGCTGGATGGATTAGCGCGCGATCTGACGGCGCTCGCACGCGATTCAAAACTTGATCCGGTGATCGGGCGTTCAATGGAGATTGAACGAGTGATTCAAGTACTGTCGCGTCGGACGAAGAACAATCCTGTGTTGATCGGTGAACCAGGTGTTGGGAAGACGGCGATTGCAGAGGGACTTGCACAGCGCATTGTGTCAAACGAAATTCCGGAAACGCTGCGCAATAAGCGCGTCATGGTACTCGATATGGGGACGGTTGTCGCGGGGACGAAGTATCGCGGCGAATTTGAAGATCGCCTAAAGAAGATCATGGATGAGATTCGCAACGCCAGCAACGTGATCCTCTTTATTGATGAGTTACACACATTGATCGGAGCGGGTGGAGCGGAAGGCGCTATTGATGCGTCCAATATTCTAAAACCGGCGCTGGCACGGGGGGAGTTACAGTGCATCGGAGCGACAACACTTGACGAATATCGCAAGCATATTGAAAAGGATGCGGCACTTGAACGGCGCTTTCAGCCAATTAAGGTGGATCAACCAACGGCAGACGAGGCGGTTCAGATCCTGTATGGGCTACGTGACCGCTATGAGGCGCATCATCGGGTGAAAATTACAGATGCAGCTGTTGAAGCTGCCGTGCGGCTGTCAGATCGCTATATTGCAGATCGGTTTTTGCCGGATAAAGCGATTGACTTGATTGACGAGGCAGCGTCCCGTGTACGGTTGCGGACGTATACGGCACCGCCTAATTTGAAAGATCTAGAAGTCCGGTTAGAGGAGATTCGATCTGAGAAAGACTCGGCAATTCAGGGTCAGGAGTTTGAATTGGCAGCTTCATTGCGCGATCAGGAACAAAAGCTGCGGGATGATTTGGATCGACGGCGGTTAGAATGGCAGCAGCGTCAAGATTCGCATGATGTGGCAGTGACGGAGGATGATATTGCAGATATTGTGTCAACGTGGACGGGAATTCCTGTGAAGAAGCTTGCAGAGGCTGAAACGACGCGTTTACTCAATATGGAGCAGTTGTTGCACGAGCGTGTCATCGGTCAAAATGAAGCGGTTGAAGCGGTAAGTCGCGCAATTCGCCGTGCGCGTGCAGGTCTTAAGGATCCCAAACGACCGATTGGCTCATTCATCTTCCTTGGACCGACAGGCGTTGGGAAAACCGAACTGGCGCGAGCACTCGCAGAGGCGATGTTTGGCGACGAAGATGCGATGATTCGCGTCGATATGTCGGAGTTTATGGAGCGGCATACGACCGCTCGCCTCGTCGGTGCGCCTCCGGGTTATGTTGGCTATGAAGAAGGTGGGCAACTGACTGAGAAGGTTCGGCGTAAACCGTATTCAGTTGTATTGCTCGATGAAATTGAGAAGGCGCATCCGGAAGTCTTTAATATTTTGCTTCAGGCGCTTGATGATGGGCGTTTAACCGATGGTAAAGGTCGAACAGTCGACTTTCGCAATACGGTCATCATCATGACATCCAATGTGGGTGCGCAAATGATTCGCAAAGGGGGGCGGCTTGGCTTTACGAGTGGTCAAGACAGTGCCTATCACGACATGAAGGATCGTGTCTTGGAGGAGCTCAAAAAGACATTCCGACCAGAGTTTCTCAATCGAATTGATGATTTGATTGTATTTCATCCGCTCGAACAGGCGGATATCGCGCGAATTGTCACACTCCTCGCGAAAGAACTCGGACAGCGTCTTGAGGAGTATGGATTGCATTTGACGCTTACTGAAGCCGCAAAAGATTTCCTCGCTAAAGAGGGATTTGATCCGCAGTATGGTGCACGTCCGCTCAAGCGGGCGATGCAGCGGCATATTGAAGATAAATTGTCGGAATCGCTGCTTGCTGGGACGATTATGCGCGGCGACGAGGTGAAAATTGACGTCAATCCTGACGGTGGATTGATGGTTGAACGCTTATCACCTCATACTATGCAGTCGCAGTGAGTGGAAAATAAGGTGCATAGATAGTCACATGTCTAAGCGGTCGTGAGATGGAACGTTGCTTCTCTCGCGGCCGTTTTCCTACTTAAAGAGGTTGTTCAAAAAGGGTCGAGAACTCTGCGGCGCAGGGCTTCGGCTTGTGCTGGACATGCGTGCTCATGTACCTCCTTCGTACACTCCGCGCGCATGTCCAGACTTCACCAAACCCCTGCTTGCATCTTACCTCAACCCTTTTTGAACAGGCTCTTTAATTAACTAGCCAATTTTTGTATCCTCATGTATAGTGGAGACGTTAT
>JAKACV010000077.1 GCA_021821085.1 Bacillota bacterium
AGCAGGGGTTTGGTGAAGTCTGGACATGCGCGCGGAGTGTACGATAGGTGGGACATGAGCACGCATGTCCAGCACAAGCCGAAGCCCTGCGCCGCAGAGTTCTCGACCCTTTTTGAACAACCTCTTATAGCAAGGGTGAGGGGGGTCTGGCGCGCACATGATCCCTGCTAATCAACCGAACGTTGCCAACAGGCCACCCGATGATTCGTTTTGCCTAAGAGAGCAGGATTCTCTTCTAAACAATGCTGTATTCGTATCGAGCAACGAGGGGCAAATGGACACCCCCCCATTTGCCCCTGTACAGGCATATCCTTACGATTGCGCGCAGCACCTTCATTTATTTGTAAAATGGAGGGCGCGAGCTTCTTGACAGGCTCACGGAGTGAATGTGAATCTGCTTTTGTACGCGGATTTGGAATGGCCTCTAATAACAACTGTGTATAAGGGTGCTGGGGTTCACGAACTACCTGCTTTATATCTCCTTGTTCCACCACATGCCCTTTATATAAAACAACTACCTCGTCCGCAGTTGCCCGCGCGCTGTATAAATCGTGCGTAATATATAATACTGACATATCCGTTCGTTTTCGAAGTTCGTCAATAAGATAGAGGATATCTGCGCGAATCGAAACATCCAGCATTGATACCGGTTCATCAGCAACAATGACGGCTGGTTCAGGAGCAATCGCTCGTGCGATCACGAGTCTTTGTCGTTGCCCGCCAGATAATTCATGAGGTTTCTTATTGGCGAATTGCTCAATTGGCGCCAAGCGAACGGTAGACATAATCTCCATGGCTCTCTTCATAGCCTCCGACTTACTCAAGTGCAAATGATTCATAAGAGGACGCACAATCGTGTTCATCACGCTATGATGTGGATTTAATGATGAAAAAGGATCTTGAAAGACCATTTGGACAGAACGCCGATATTCTCGAAGTTGCTTCGCCCTCAAGCTACTCACACGCCAACTGCCAAGGGTCACGTCACCCTCTGATGGTTTTTCAATCCCTGTAATAATACGAGCAATCGTAGTCTTTCCGCTGCCGCTTTCTCCGACTAGCGCAACAATTTTCCCTGTGCCAACGGAGAAGGACACACCCTGTAAAGCAACAGTTGTCCTGCCGCGACTGTGGAATATTTTAGTCACATTCTGTACATCTAGCACGGTATTTTCTTGTTTTTGCGAAACCTGATTAATTGCCAATTTTGCTCCCGCCTTTCATCTCCGTATACAGATGACAGCATATCGATCCCGTTTCCGTCTTTACTCGGGGCGGCTGATGTAGCGTACAAGGCGCAAAAGCATCCGCGCAACGCGGGGCAAACGCACATCCTACCACAGGTTGAGATAGATCTGGAGGTGCGCCTGGGATCCCCACTAATCGCACTTCCTCCGATTGCGGATCTCCATAACAATTCAAGAGCGCTTTCGTGTAAGGATGGTTCCCTCCCTTCAGTAAAACATCAGCTGATTCATCTTCTATAATGTCACCTGCATACATAACCATCACACGCTGAGCCACTTCCAATACAAGACCCAAGTCATGACTAATGAACAATACGGAGAATTTCATTCGTCTCTGCAAATCTTGTAACATATCGACAATGGCTCGTTGTACAACAACATCCAACGCTGTTGTCGGTTCATCTAAAATAATTAACTCTGGTTCAAGAACGAGCGATAACGCAATCGCCACACGCTGCTTCATGCCACCGGAAAGCTCGTGCGGGTAGGCTTCCATGACTTCCCGATCCAATTTTACTTGCTCTAGCAAATATCCGATCCTCTCGACCATATCTTGCACACGAAATTTCCCGTGTGCCCTCATAACATCCATAAATTGTTGCTTTATTTTCAAAACCGGATTAAAAGCATTCATTCCTCCCTGCAAGACAATCGCAATTTTGCTCCAACGCAATTTACGAAGCTCCCGATCCGACATGGTCAATAACTCTTTCCCATTTAATTGAACATATCCAGACACTTCATTGCGTTTCACATTCAACAACCTTGATATGGCGAATCCCAACGTAGATTTACCGCAACCAGATTCACCTACTAGCCCCACAAAACTATGATCAGGAACTGTAAATGACACGCCGCGCACCGCTGTCACTGGTCGTCCATGTTGCGTTTTATAATTCACGCGCAAGTCTTTAACTTCTAGCATCCAACCCTCACTCCCCTTGTAAACGCGGATTCGCCACGGCATCAATTCCGAAGTTGACAAAAGTTAATGCAGCCGCCAATCCAGCGATACATAAACCTGGCGCCAAAATCCACGCCCATTGCCCGCTCAACATCGCATCACTGCTTTGCGCCCAATAAATCATCGTCCCCCAACTTGTGATACTGGGATTACCGAGACCCAAAAATTCCAAACCAGCTTCTGCTAACACGGCCCCAACGACTGCGCCGAAAAAATTGGCAACAATATACGAGAGCATGTTGGGCAAAATCTCATAAAAAATGATTCGCAAAGGTCGTTCTCCAGCGAATTTAGCCGCAATCACATAATCCTGTTGAACCATCGTCAGCATTTGCGCACGCAATGATCGACCCCCAAATGCCCAACCTGTAATGGACATCACAAGGATAATTTCTCCAATGCCATGTGATGGCATATATGCTGCAATTAAAATCATTAAGGGCAGGCCAGGTAACACCAATATGACATTCATAAGTAAAGACAACATATCATCGATCCATCCACCGAAGTATCCGGCAACAAATCCCACGAACATCGCTATCAAAATGACAATCGCCCCAGCGACAAACCCGACAAATAGTGAGATTCTTGCACCATACAACAGTTCAGTCAGTACATCCTGACCACTCTGTGTAGTTCCTAACCAGTGTACGATACTTGGCGTTTGAGAAGTGGGGAAATTCGTATCGGCTAAGGAATAGGGCGCAACAAATGGGCCAAAGATCGCCATAGCGAAAAAAAAGCACAACATAATAATCCCGATTCTAGCTTTAGGATTTGCCCACAACAAAGATAAAAAGTGTGGATTTTTACGTACTTTTTCAGTCAATTGTACAGAAGTCGAATCTTCATGATGACTCGTTAGCGATGGTTTATCTACCATGTTAACGCGCCCCCCCTCTACGCACACGCGGATCGAGAAATCCATACACGATATCCGCCGCGAAATTTGCAAGGAGTACACTTACTGTAATGAATAAAAAAAGTGCCTGTAACAACGGATAGTCTTGATTACTAAGAGCGGTAGAAAGAAGATATCCCATACCCGGATAGGCAAACACAGTTTCCATTAATAGGGAGCCGCCAACCACCATGCCTAGAGTCATTGCGAAATTCGTTACAATTGGTAAGAGCGCGTTACGCGCTGCATAGCGAATCGAAATGACCGTTTCTGACAACCCTTCTGCTCTTCCCAACAAGATATAGTCTTCGCCAAGAGTATTGATCATATTATTTCGCATACTTAACAGCGATCCACCGATACCTGTTATAAAAATAGTGAGGGCTGGCAATATGCTGTGGTAGAGTGCGCTTCCTACAAAACTCCAATTTAGGGCTGGCGATAATGATCCCGAATATCCACCCGATATCGGAAACCAATTTAAAATATATCCAAAAAGATAAATAAACAGTAAAGCAATCCAAAAATACGGGAACGCCGACGTAAACGAAAAGAGCACAGTCGCAACTGAGTCAAATTTCCTACCACGATGCCAAGCCGCATAAACGCCAAGTAATGTCCCTACGACAAACTGTATAATCGTGACGAGTCCTACGAGAGTCAATGTCCAAGGCAGTGCACCTGCAATTACAGTTATCACTTTCACAGGATAAAATGAATAAGAAACTCCAAAGTTCCCCTCGCATACATGAAGTAAATACTGCCAATATTGCGTCCAGAGCGATCCTGTAGGCATCCCCAACATAAGCGCCAAAGCATGTTCCTGCGAGGGGGTGATCGCTCCCTGTTGAGCAAACTTAGACATCATGGCTTGCGCTGGATTCCCAGGCATTAAGCGCGGTAAAATAAAATTTAAGGTAATCGCGATCCATATTGTGACAATAAAAAATACAATTTTTCGCATGAAATATTTCATTGTTTATTCTGCTCCTTCATAAAAAGCATATTCCCTTATTAGGTGTATAATCCCAATAAGGGAATCACTTTCGTTCTAGAGTTTTCTCAAGTCGTCTACGATTGCGGTCTCAGGTGAGTCATAATCATCAATGGCGACTGCCCATATGGCGCAGGTGGTGCGTAAGGGTTACTCGCACTAGGCCATCCCACAAACTTTTTCGAGCTAAACTCACTCCAAGTGGCTCCATAGAATAAATTAATCACTGGTAATTGTTGATACATGACTTTTTCAATTTGATAGGCATCTTGTAACTGTATTTGCTGATTCGTCGCCTGGCGCCAACTGGATAGCAATTGATTGGTCTGTGCACTGTTAAATCGTTCTTGATCAGCATTTGCGTTTTGCCCAATAGGCGCCGTATATTTACTATTCAGTAATGTGTCATATGAGGTAAACGGCGTTGCAGTTCCACCATATGCCGTTAATGCAGCATCATATTGTCCCATGGCTTGACTCTGACTATATGACCCATATTGTGGAGTTGAAACGTTCACCTGAATGCCAAGTTCCTTCAAATTCCCCTGAATAATTTGCGCGGACTGTATCCAGTCCGACCATCCGCTTGGCACCTCTAAGCTAAATGAAACCGATTTCCCTGAAGGAGCCACTAATTGACCTTGGGCATTCAAATGATATCCTGCCTGTGAGAGAATTTGTTTCGCTTTGGTTAGGTTGTAGGAATAGGATCCTCCATTTGGCAGAGATGAGTCTAACCACTGCTTTTGACCTGGTAGAACAAGGCCAGCCTGACTTGCTGTCGCAACATACCCATCTTCCGCTTGCTGTGCAATTTTCGTTTTATTGATGGCGTAGGCAAGAGCTTCTCGAAAATGCACGTCATTAAATGGTGCTTTCCCGAGATTCAAACTGAGTGCAACGATACCTCCTGGCGGAAACCAATACTGATTATACTGTGGATCCTTACTCACAAAGGTCTGCTTCACATTTGGCAAAAATAAAGTAGCCCAATCCCATTTTCCTGACGACAGGTTGAGTGCAGCGGTTTGGTTATTCCCGAGAACAGGGAACACAATTTTCTTCACCTGTACTTTGCCTTTTTGCCAATAATTAGGATTTCTCTTTAATGTATATTGATATGGCGTGAAGGTATCCACTTCATATGGCCCTGTTCCCACCGGATTGCTGTTTAATCCTTTTGTCGGATGAGCAATCTTTGACCAAATGTGCTGAGGAACAATAATTGTACTGGCAATTTCATAGAACGCCGGTACATCCGGTTTATTAAATGTGAATACAACTTGATTGCCGTTTGTCGTAACACTTTGAAGTACCTTCCACAGCCCCTGCCAATCTAATGAAGGATGTTGTTTTAAATAGTCAAATGTAAATGCAACATCTTTCGCAGTAAATGGAGTCCCATCATTCCATTTAACTCCACTCCGAATGGTTAAAACTAATTTTTTATTTCCCTCCCACTGATAGCCTGTTGCTAACCAAGGATCGATTTTTCCGTTGATCGTATTTACGAAAAATAAGGGTTCATAAATGTAACTCGTTCCAATGCGATTACCTGGGGCAAATGGATTAAAGTTATCTGTAAAAGTCGGTGAACCATTATCTACGCCAACGACAAGTTGCGATGCATTGACTGTATTCGCAGGACTAGGTGATGTGGCACTATTCCCGTTTGACCCACAACCAGTAAGTGCCACTAGAGAAACTCCCAAAGTCGCAACGATCATTCCATTTCGCTTTAAACGTCTCATTCATCTTGACCCCCTTATTTTTATCCTGTTCTCAAATTGAGTCCATAGGTATAAGACGAATTCGCGCAATTCCTGGCATTGGTAGATCCAGTGCATACTCGAATATCCCATTCTGAAAATTTACATTTTCAGCAACCGTCATTTCAAACAGATGATCCATGTTGCGCAATGTTTGCCATTGTGATTCATCAGGCCATGGTTGATGCTCATTTTGCCATGCTCGCGCAATGTTTGAATGTAATTCATCAACACGTGCTAGAGTCACTTTATATGAACGTTGCGGCACATTCTCTATCTTCACCTGAAGAACCCGACTCAACAATGCACAGCCATTTTTTTGATTCTGATTCATCGTGCCATTCCATATGAGTACATGAATCTCGCCGTTCTCTTTCGTCGTTGCCAATGAATCAACAAGTGATCCAGCCCCATCTCCATCTAGTTCACATGGCAGTGTGTGCTGGCCCATATCCTCCATTAATTTAAGAGCCCAAAAACGTGGTTTGCGTAAGTTTCCGATGGTTAATAATCCAAATCCGCCATGAAAAAGACGAGCGCCCCTTCCCAACTCTTCAAAATGATCACTTACCACCCAATAGGTTAATGCATCAAGATAGGGTTGCGAACGTTTCATTCCATGAAGCACAAAGGGAGCTGCAAACACCGAATCATTGATCTCCGCAAAATGTGTTGGAGTTACGCCCCATTCTGTCCACCAGACCTGAGTGTGAGAAAATCCATTTGCGCGAAGGATTGGGCGAAAATCAACAGGTAATCCCCCGTACAAATGAGTTGCTAAAAAATCTAATGGGAGATTCTCTTTTTGTACAAACGCAATAAATTCTAAAACCCATCCAGCAGCGGCAGTCGCCGGTCCGCCCACTAATAAGGTTTGATTCACTTTTTTTATTGCTCTGACCGTTTCCTTATACATTTGTAAATACTCTTCACTCTTATCTACCCAAAACGCAGAGAGATTCGGTTCATTCCAAACTTCAAATCCCCACTGCTGCACTTCAGGTAACCCATACCGATCAACGAGATGTTGTACAAAGTATTGCACGAGGCGACTCCATTCATCCCATGAAGCCGGTTTCGAGATGCACGCCTGATAATGAAAAACGGTGGGTTCAGGGTTTAATGCAAGTTGTTTTGGCATAAATGACAATTCCACAACAGGACGTATCCCTAATTCTAGTAGTTTATCGTAGATGGCATCGATTCTCGTAAAATTGTAGGTCACCCCGTCTTCTGAGGAAGACATATACACTTCCAATTCATCTAAAAAGATGCCGTGTGCTCGAATACGCGTTGTTCCAAGTTCTCTTTGCGCGATGCGAAACGCTTCTAAGAAATCAGAACCAATGTGTACGCCGCCAATCATTTCCTTAGAATCTATCTGCGAAAGATGTTCGCTGCCCAACATATGCCAAACTTGATTCAACTCGGAAGAAGAATGAGCCGCATCAATCAATAAGCTAATGTCGGAGTTCCCTGCATCCGCAGCCATTCCACTCTTAGCTCTGGATAATGCGCCAGCGGGGTGATCAGGAACATAGACCGACGCAACCGCGTACCAGTATTCCTTATCTAAGTCACCCGTGGTATCGACATAAACTGGTGCTGGAACAGCCTTTACACTATCTCCGCCATGATGGTCGATCACCTCATAGGGTCCCTCTTCCTCCTCTGAGCGAAACACTAAATAGCCACATGCCCCGGCAATTTCATCCCAGCGGATCGTTACCTGTCCTACACCAGATTCTACGACAATATCATCTGGAGCTGGAAAATATTTTATATTTTCATTAACTACACGATTTTCCTTTTCACCCTCTTCGTTTTCTTGAGTAGTCAGGTCCCACTGGGCCTTGAGTTTTTCCACCAATACCCCTCCAAATCATGCTTGTTCCCCATCAAATACAACTGCTTAAATTTTACTGAAAGTTAAAACATATCGTAGTAAACGTTTACAGCATATCGCGCATTTTATATCTTGTCAATAACCTCACTAGCATTTGTGAGGCCGTGCCTAGGTTGTGCAATAACATGATCAATTCATACCCTGTTTTATTTTTTGTGAAATGTGATAGGATGAATACTAATTACATTTATATATCGTTTTACTAAACGCGCCGTAAAGCCCCGCGCTTTAGCGCTTAGCATTACCCATAAGTTAAATGTGATGAAACACTGTTAGAGTGGAGCGATCAACATGTCAGTCACGATTAAAAGTGTTGCAAAACTTGCGGGAGTTTCTATTGCAACCGTTTCACGTGTACAAAATGGGGTAGGTACGGTGGCGCCAGCAACACGAAAAAAAGTTCTTTCAGCCATTCAACAGCTCAACTATGTACCCAACCGGGTGGGGCAAGCGCTGCAGGGACGACGTCATGCAGCATTAGGCATTGTGTTTCCAGACTTTTCCGGCCCGTATTATAGCGGTGTCATGCTCGGGTTTGAAAATCAAGCGGTGACGGCCGGATACAGCGTCCTTGTCTTAGCCACACATCGGCGTCCCGAAAGTACCCGGTTGATCACAGAATTATCTAGCCGTGTCGACGGGATGGTTATTATGGACCGAACGGTAGAAAATCAAACCATTTCTGCCATTGCAAAATCTGATCTGCCCATCGTTTTACTTGCAAGACCTTCCTTATCTGATATTCCTAGTATACAGTCTGAAAACGAAGAAGCTGCACGACAATTAATGTATCATTTGATCACGGTACATGGATACCGAAAATTCACTTTCCTTGGCGACCCGCAATTTTCGTTTGACGTCACTGAACGGTTTGCAGTCGTGAACAAAGTGGCGGTGGAATTCCACCTTCCCCAAATAAAGTTAATCCCTTGCGGCTATCGTCAACAAGATGGCTATTATGCCACGCAAAAGCTATGTGCAACAACTCTCCCACAATGTCTCATTTGTGCAAATGATGAGATTGCTTTTGGTGCGTACCAGGCTTTACGGGAACAAAATCTCCATATCCCCTCTGATATCGCCGTAACTGGATGGGATGACATTCCGACGAGCGACCTCATTGCTCCACCGCTTACATCAGTACAACAACCCACCCAAAAGTTAGGTGATTTGGCTGCTGTTGAATTGATTCAAATGATTGAGAACAGCACCACCCGCGCCACCAATATTCTATTACCGTCTGCATTAGTGCTACGTCATAGTTGTGGTTGTGGAGAATAGAATTTATTTATTTGAAAAAGATGAATAATTCTTAGAACACTGGCGTTCGACAATTTGGACGCCTTATATATTCAACCTCGCAAACGTTAGAAACGATACTCTCACGCCAAGCAGGAACCGATATTAAGGTGATCCAGGAATTGATGGGCATACGGATATTCAGACGACTGCGAGGCATGTAGGTGTGGTAGAGGCGGATAAGTGCAGATAAACTTTTCAGACCCATCTGTTCAAAGTATGTCTTGTTCATAGCGTTGTTTAGATTCTTGGCCATTGCCATGACCCGCGCCTTGAGTTCGCTATCACTCTCATGTTCAGCCCTTCTACACCTGTGTACACACCTATGTATGGCCTCTGCTGACTCCTGCCCGTTCAGCGCCATCACTCCATGACGGTTACCAGCCCATACTGGCATCGGGCAGGTCTTCACAGATAAGAACGGATTCTTTCCCCTCATGCACCCGCCGCAGTATACTGCCACAGCCCTTGGCGACTTTGGACTTCGTTGTGTATTGGCAACTCATCCAACTATGACAGCCTCAGATGCGATTCGTGTCCCTCAAGTCGAGGCTTTGCCGTAAGCTTCCTTCAGATTCCACCTCGCGATGGACACCCTTGCTTAAGGCTAACGGTTGGTATGTCGCCAACCCCCGCTCGGGACTTTCACCCTATAGAAATCGCCCATGCCGGGCGTACCATAGAAAAAGCCGACCCGAAGGTCGGCTTTTAAAAGTGAATCAGATTACCAGTTGATTGTAGACGATCCAACTGAAGTGCCGCTCGTATTCGCAGGATTGTATACATACACCGAACTTGAGGAACTTGATGCAGTTGTTCCATCATAGCTTTGTGTTGCAGTTTCGTTCGTACTACTTCCACTAAGATACGTGTAAGCAACGTTTCCTGTTGCAAACGTAATAGTAGCAACACCAGAAGAATTGGTTGTAATTACATAGCCCTTACCATCTGAAGTAATGAGGTTTGAAGACGGTGTTAATAGTGTATCACCACTTGGCAAGTTTGAAACAGATCCAAGTGAAATCGGTGCTGGATATGACACATTATTAAAGGTTCCAGTCAAAGGAACACTATTAATAGATGTGACCCATGCATTATTAACAGATCCAAACGTGGTATCAATTACTGCGTTAGGAATTGCGTTTCCGCTCGAATCTTCAGCAGTAATTGAAAGCGTATTGTTGTTGGAGTAAGGTGCTACAACAAATCCAGCCGGGCTAATCGATACCTGACTCAACGCACCAGTACCCGAAATGCCCACAACTGTTGCAGTACCGGTTACATTGGTGTAACCCGCAGGCGAAATCGTAACTGTCGAGTTACCGGAGGCCGTTGGTGTTACGGCTACGGTCAATACTCCG
>JAKACV010000021.1 GCA_021821085.1 Bacillota bacterium
CGATGCACTGCTCGAAGCGGGTGTTGCCGAAGCTGTTGCAGACGCCATCTTGACGCACGCCAGCGACCGCAAGAGCATCGTGTTTACTGCTTCTGTGGAACAGGCCCGGTTGACCTCCGAAGCCCTCCAGAGGCGGGATGTGGCGGCAACGTGGCTGTCAGGAGATACTCCACCGGATGAGCGTTCGGACATCTTACGCCGTCTGAAAACAGGCGACTTGCAAGCCGTCGCAAACTGCAGTGTGCTCACGGAAGGGTTTGACGAAACGAGTGTTGATTGCATCGTCATGGCGAGGCCGACTCGCAGTAAGACGCTATACCTCCAGTGCATTGGACGCGGGTTGCGTAGACATCCCGGCAAAACGGATTGCCTGGTGCTTGACGTGGTTGGAGCGACCCGCGCGCATTCGCTGATCCAGGCTCCCCTGCTTTTTGGCGTCGAACCCAAGGAAGCGGAAGGACGCCCACTGACAGAGGCAGTAGCAGAAGCTGTCAATCGCCGGTCCGTCGCCGAACGTATCCTGGAAGCTGCAGAGCGGGTGCCTGACCTCAAGATTGCGCTTCGCTGGCTCGAAGCAGACGCCGGATTATACGCGCTGTCCGCCGGTCCTGCTGGCACGGTACTCCTGATCGAGCGCGCTGATGGTTGGCATGTGAGAGTGACACGTCAGAACGAGGCATCATTGAAGCTCACCGGAAAGGGTGCATCGCTCGAATTGGCACAAGGGCTGGCGGAAGATTACGTCAGGCGCGCGGATGTCACCGGAATCGTGAAGGCGAACGCCTTCTGGCGCAACCGCCCTGCCACCGAGAAGCAGTTGCGAGCGCTGGAACAGTGGCATGCAGACGCTCCAGAACACGTGACCGCCGGACAAGCGGCGGATCTTCTCACGATCACCGTAGCACGTGCTAAGGCTTCGAAATTCCGATGCGGGAAAGAGGTGTGAGCATGATCATCTCCGCGGACTTCGACGGCATCATTGCTCGCTCCTGCTGGCCAGCGATTGGCGAACCTGTACCTGGCGCACTGGAGACTTTGCAACAATGGCACACGGATGGTCACAAGGTGGTCATCTGGACATGCAGAGCCGGACGCGAACTTGCAGCGTGCAAACAGTGGCTGGACGCTCACAACGTGCCCTATGACACCATAGACGCCAATCTGCCGGAGCGCATCGAAATCTACGGTGGATCGGACACGCGCAAGGTGTCAGCTGATCTGTATGTCAATGATCGCGCGGCAGGCGCTCCCTCCGATCCGGTGAAACTGTGGGCACTGGCTCGGGAGCGGGTTTCGCAGTTGACTCGGAAGGAGGCTTGACCGATGCGACTCCACACGAGAGAACCGCCACATCGCTTGACGCACAACCGGACCGCGCCAGGACGCTGTAGGGCGCGTCTGTGGAGCTTAAGCTAGGATCCATGCCGTAATGGTGCTCGACACGTCTACGAGGCGACCAGACACCTCAAACGGAAAGGGGGCGTAATATGGGCAAAAGTCAACGCATTTGAAACCATATATGGCCTCCCAAGCATTGCAGACAAGCTATGCGCCGGATAAAGGATGGCAACACACACCAAACGAGAGAAGGAATAAAGGATGGGCAGACCGACGAAACTCACGCCTGAAGTGCAAGCTAGGATTGTAGAGGCCATAGCTGGCGGTAACTACCTAGCAACGGCATGCGCCTATGCAGGGCTATCCTATGAGACTTTCCGGCTCTGGATGGAACGAGGTCGCAAGGAAAGCACTGGACGCTACCATGTGTTTGTTGTTGCAGTTACGCGCGCGGAACTCGAAGCCGAGGCGACGATGTTGGAAATGTGGCGCAAACATATGCCACAAGACTACCGTGCAATCCGAGATTTTTTAGAGCGTAGACACCCCGACCGCTGGCGAGCGAATCGAAAGCCTGGAGAAGATTCCGCGGCAATGGCTACCCTCGCTCTGGAAGAAGCTCGCCTGCGCGTCGAGAAACTAAAAGCAGAAATCGCCAAGCTCACCGGAACACAAGATGACCCGCAAGAAGATGATGGGTTCCTAGACGCGCTGAACGCGTCCGCTAGCAGAGTGTGGGGAAATAACGACAGCCAAGATGAGGTGTAATCGACCATGCGGGGGCAACGGAGCGAAGACCATAAATAAGCACTAGCCCTCGCCGCAGTACCCGGAGTGACACTAGGTGTAATGGCTGACCCTCTGATGTGACAACCGCCATTGAGTAAAGAACCCAGCTTGACCAGAGCCTTTTTCACTGCTCGTCGGTACTCGTGCTCGATCCTGCGCCGGCTGGCCCAGAGGTCACCGCGCATGGCTAATCACCCCCAACAAAAAAACGGGACCGATTGGCCCCGTCGCAACTGCATATTTGTCTACTCAGGCCAGTCGTCCACTTCGGCTGGATCAAACCCGAGCATCCGAATTATGCTGGGATCCGTAGGGTCGTCTTCATGGGCCTCGTCATCGTCGTCCCAGTCCTCAATGCCGTGTACTGGGTGGTCACGCATCTCTTTAGCATAGTCGCGATTCTCCTCGACCACTCCGTAATGTACGTCGGGTAACTCATACTTAAACTTAGACACCTAAACCCGCCTCCCATTTTGCAAAGACATCGGGACTGATGTAGCTTTGGAGTGCTACAGTAGGTGTGTTGCCAAGTTTCTTGGACACAGCAACCCCGACCTTTTTCACGGCTTTATCAAACTCTGCCTTGGTTGCAGGCGGGGGAATTGACTCCACTGCCTCGTACGCCGTTCGCGTGGCTAGTAATGTCCTAAAATCTTTGGGCTTGATGTCCTCGGCCCCTACCTCGTGCGTGTACGTACGCAATATGCGTGCGTTTGTGGCAGGGAACAGTTTGCCGTCCGTGCCCGCCTTTTGAGCACATTCCTTAAGCATCGCGGCCACCTTGGGGTTTTCGACAGGGATGTCGAGCGATACGCCTTTTTTCCCAACGAATTGCAATCGGACTGCGCCGTCTCTCTCTATTTTAACATGTTTGCCCTCTAAAGTGGTGGCTCCGTAGGCCTTTATTTTGGCTTTTGTGTCGGTGTCACTCCCTGGGCGAATAGCCGTAGCCATGATTAGAGACAGGCACTTCGCACTATCTCTAATGCGCGGATTATCGACGCCATGTATCAAAGTGAATCCGCAAATTTCAGGCTTGCGAACCATGTACGTTTTGGCGATGGTGGAAAACAGGAACCCCTATCCCACTTGGTTAAGACTGAGAAGGCAACCCCCCCTTGACCGCTCACAAAACGAAGTGGGCGAAACGAAGCGAAACGGATGACTAAAAAAGCGGTCAATCAAACCAATCAATCAGAGACACTAAAAAGGGAATTTCTTAACGCAGTAAAAAAGGCCAACCGTGCCCCCGTACCGACGCAGAACGCACACCTAAAAAGGAGGCACACACACCCTATGACCGCACGCGAACTCCTCGCAACACTTCCGAAGATTCGCAGCGTACCTATGCAGACCCTGACGACTCACCCTGACAATGGCAAGCCCCGTAAGTCCTCTCACCGCTTGTACAACTTTCGTACAGGCGGCCAAAATGTCACCGTGGCTTATAGCGTACTGCACGGCTTCCTGACGAGTTTAGGCGACCGAAGTATACAAATGACTATCATCGACAAACAGGCTCTTTATATCGCAACCTCGCAAGCCTGTTTGATTCTGTACGACCTCGAAACCTCGCATGATGAAAGAGGGTATGAGGATGCAGACAAATGGGTCATATCGCTTGCCAAAACACAGGGGCCGTTCGCTATACGTGCCCCCTAACTCTCATTTTAATTGAGGACACATTCGGCAACTTGTGGCGCGACGCAAGCGAATAGTCACACCAAACGTTTTCACAAAACCACTCAAACCAATATGTTCCATTAGCAAACCGTTGCCACTAGGCGAACCAAACGAACCGATTGGCAGAACCTAAAAAGCAGCTAGGATGATAGAGCGTATTACATACACGACGTTGACCCGTCGATTAGGAAGAGCCGAATAGTTTTACTGTGTTGCGTCATTAC
Organism: Bacillota bacterium; assembly: GCA_021821085.1. GTDB lineage: Bacteria > Bacillota > Bacilli > Alicyclobacillales > SLC66 > Sulfoacidibacillus. Next base: position 4,035 of record JAKACV010000021.1, read on the forward strand.
GAGAACCTCATAGAAGAGCTTTAAGCGGAGTTTTACTGAGCATATATAGATACATCCCCCATGATTGCTTTTTCAATCTCTCGTTTAGTCTTCTCGATCGTGTCCTTCGCCAACCTAATTCTCATTAATGCTATCTTTCGAACTTCTGCAACTGACCTCTGCTCTTCGTCGGAGATAACAGGAATCGGGATTTGTAATAAATTTTCTACATAAAGCCTTTGTTTTACAGCACCTACTCTATGGAATTGAATCAAACTGATGAAAAAAGGAGTCGTAATTAGCGCAGCAACGTACTCTGGCGTTAATCCCTGCTTAATTCTCCACACCTGGTACTCAGGGCTTGTGATAGCGTCCTCCATTACATCCTCTGGAACCATCCCTAATGAACCAACTGATGACCTAGTTGGATTATGGAAAAACCATTCCTTTCTAATAATTTTATAGGAAGCGTTGAAGTCCTTGCCCTTCTGATAATGACTAAAGAAGACACCATTAATGTTGTTTACCCCGTAAACAGGCCACTCTTTGTCAGGACTTTCCCATGGTTTCACCATCTCCGTCGCTTCTTCCACGAACTCTCCCATCGGGCGGAATGCAGGATTATTGTTGCGGAAAATTGTCGCCCTCGCAGTCTTTAAGTCCCATCTCGTAAGATCAGTTAGTTTCAGCGCAAAAGAATGACGTTTTAGGATTTCGTGGTTCTCAGCATGACTGCCTTGAGAATCGCGAAGAATCTTGTTAAGTTCCTTTGAGACATTTGCTAACGTTAACAGAGCAGAATGCAACTCCCCCTGCGCATCCTCCCACTTCTGTACAATGGCCCGCTGGATATCGAGTGGAGGGAGTGGAATTTCTATAGACTCAAAGAAATCTAGTTTAACCTCCTTCCTTCCCTCTGCGCCAACCTTGTTACGATTCAGGTAAGCCTTGAAAAAGTTCACCTGAACAATGATACAAAGATACTCTGGAACAATCGACGTTTCATCAGGCTCATAAACAGCAAAGTGGTTTGTAACTGCCACATTGCACCAATCGTCTGGAATTACACTAACGGCACCATTTTTCAAATCAATCTTAGCGACAACAATGTCACGTGGACGCGCCCAGTACATATCCATCGTATATTGACGCGAAGATTCGATTTTCCTTTCGGAAACTGATCCATCAAAATGTATCGTAATAGGACGTAATGCCGAAAACGGCATTACTTTTGGATCAACCTTTTCCTTGCGTAATCGTAGAACAGAGCCGATACTTGCCATGACTGATTCGGGCCAGTTCCATGCAATACCCTCATAACTTGCCGGGTCCCATCGAGACATCCGTGAAAATTGCACTGCAAAGCCCCTCTTGGCGTGTAACTCACCCGAGGGGCCTAGACGAAAAAAGGTGTGGGGTCTATCTCAAACTCACGGTATAGCTCCAATGCCGTCGTATCTACTTCAGCAGGTACGCGCGGATTAGGATACAATTCGTTATCATCTGCCTCAGCCGTAGCCGTGATGCCGACTTTCTCCGCTTCATACATGAAGACAGGATAATCAAACCCTCGTTTAAGCAACCCTCTGGCTTCCGCGCGAATTCGCTCACCCATTTGTTTCTCATAGGATGTCAGTTCCTTTTGTGCAGCCTTTCTGCCTTCTGTATCGCGGCCCATCTTCGCATTAGCAATGACCGACTCCAAACGTTCGCGTTCAGCCGCCATTTCGTTAGCATACATTGCTTCCGCCTCTGCTTGTGCGCTCACTTTCTTGGTGTCAAAATCCGTCCGCTCCTGATCATCAAACTTGCGCAGGAATAGAAGAGACGCCTTCACAGATGCCCCGCTGGACATGAACGTTTCTTGCGGCAGACTAACAACGGCAAGGATCTTAGCCCGATCCTCCGCGAACTCGCGCACATAGGCCAAGGACGGGTTATTGAATATGCCCTCCGGCAATACAATCCCGAGACGACCGCCGGGTTTTAGTAGATCAAGGCAACGCTCAATAAATAAAATTTCTGTCTTAACCTTGGAGATGGTCTTCCCCTTCTCCTTCTTCGGCAACTGAAACAGGGACGCAATAGGTTGCCCCTTAGCCGCATTCACTCTTGCACGTGCGTCTTTGTACTGCTCACCATAGCGCTCCTCGTACAGTCGTTCAACATCGGACGACATGCTTAGTTCCGATTCTAGAATTACGTCTGATGGCTCCACGTTGGAACCAAATGGCGGATTCGTTAGGATGATGTCGAATCGACCTTCAAAGATCCCATTCACGTTGAGAAAACCATTGTGATGATGGACACCGCCATGCCCGTCTCCGTGCATAATCATATTCATCTTAGACGTGCGCGCCATGCGATCATTCGCATCTGTTCCGTAGATGCACCGATTCGATAAAGCCCACATCCGAGAACCTTCTATGGATGGGTCAAGGGTCTTTTGAATCTCCTCAAACTTCTCAGAGAGTAAACGCGCGCGGTCTGCGTCCGACAGACTACCATCCGCCTCGAATCGTATCTTGTGGGCCTGATACTCTTGGTCTGCATCCGCCATAATCTGCTGGCGAACCAGTTCAAATAACCGAATGAGAAAACCGCCTGAACCACTGGCCGGATCACAGACGATTTCGCCTTCCTTGGGATTCACCATGCGCACCATGAATTCCACGATGGGACGCGGCGTGAAAAACTGACCAATTTCCCCCCGGAACGTCCGACCTAAGAAACGTTCAAACGCGATACCCTTGATATCCTCCGATGTGTCAGACAAATTGTAACGCTCAAGTTCCTTCACAATGGCGATCACGGTTGCGTATTTCAGATTAATTTTTTCATCACTCTGGAAGATAAGATCCGCTCGATAATCCATTTTTGTTTCCCTGAACAGAGTATCAACCGGATCATTGTACAGTGCCTTTTGCTCCTCAACAAACTCTGTAGTGAACAGGTTCTTTCGAATGTTACCTAGACGCAAGCGCCGCTCCATTCCGGTTTTCACGAACAGAATCTTAGCAATTTCATCGAAGGCAGCCGCCGGGTCTAGGTGTTCCCGATTGCGGATGATGTCATGACACCGCCCCAGCAAATCCGCAAACTCATCCTCTTTGAATATCTTCAGGCGAGCCATGAGCGCCTCAATTTTCTTTTCACTTGCGCCTGCATGTGGGATGTTTTCTATCTCATCATAATTGGGAGCCATGCGTTCATGATCCACTTTGAAATACTTGGTCTCTCGATTGTTATGAGTGACGAAGAAGGGCGCACCCGTGTACTGTGCATAGTTCGAACCCTGCGTGTATGTATTCTGGTCAATTGTTACATTATCGGCCTTGCACTCGACCACGATCAACGGTTTTAATCTGTTTGTCCGATCCTGCACAGTCCGCCATATGAGGAAATCCGCTCTTGCGTTGCTAGATCCACGCTCCGCGACCGCTTTTTCCTCTGCAATCTGCTCTAGCGCGTACCCGTACTCATTGACCAGAACGCACAAATGCTCTTGCCTAACACGCTCCTCCGGCGTCTCATGTAACCACATCTTTCGAACCTGACTCCAGATTCGACCTTTGCCGTCGCGCTTCAGTTCTATAGTCATTGAAAGTATCCCACCCGACGAATTCTATTGAGCCTAAGGAGGCTACAAGAATACTAACATAGATTAGGGTTCGAAACTCGCCTATAGGCGCATTCGGAACACCGTGTTTCTCAAACGAATCAAAGTGGACAAAAGTGAGTCGAATCACCACGCTAAAAAGAGAGTTCCCCGACGCAGTATAAAAGGCCACGCGGTACATACATCCATCTGACCGAAAGAGCACACATTACGTTGCCCTATGAGGTCAGGAAAGCCCTTTGTCACCGCATTACTACTGCTTTACGTACAGGCTCTGCCTGGTGCGCTCGCTTTCCCTGTCCAAGCCATACCCCCCCACCCTCCCCGATATTCCGTGTCTGAAATATCGGGGAGATCATCATCAGAGCACAGCGTCGGTGCAGAGAAGTGGCACTTGTGGCACCTCGTGGCACTTCACTTCCCCCACTTGCATGAGTGCCCCTTAAAGCCGCGCCAGGCAACGGTTTTTCGAGAAGTGGCACTGCTGGCACTGCTGGCACCTATAGAGTCTGTCTGGCGCGCATCCGCAATGGAGTTATTTCTCGCACTACAGGCAGAACGGAACCGCAGTCCGCTACTCGTCAGTAACTGTCGGTACTCGTGTCAGTGTATTTATCGTATAGCCACCGTACTGCGCGGGACGTGGGTTAAACACTTCTTGTCAATGCTTGTCATAACTGTCAGTAGGAATGAGCGTAGGAAACTCAGACTTTGCCACTGTTAGTCGTAGTATTGTGCGACTACCTCCTGCTTATACAGCAGAGGGGCATGCATTTAGCCTTGATATATCAACGTTTTTAAGTATATGGTCTAGTCTTGGTCTAGTATTTATGCTACTATGACCACAGAAGACGACGTTACGTGTAACCACACACAAAGGAGTGACCTGCTCATGGCGACCATCGCGCACCGGGGGACAGACAGCGACGGCAAGGAAATCTGGCGAATCCGTGTCTTTGTCGACGGCAAGCAAAAGAGCATTACCTACCACGGCAGTGAGCGCGGCGCACAGCGAACGGCGGCAGCTGCAGAGAACCGGCGAGAACAAGGGGAAACGGTCACGCCTACAAAGATGAAGGTGGGCGACTACCTGAGCGAGTGGCTGGAGACGTATCAGAAACATGAAGTGGCCAAGATCACCTATGCGGAAGACACGGGGCGACTGCGCAGGCACATCCTGCCGGAGATCGGAGAAAAACGCATGGCAACGCTCACAACGATGGATTGCCAGCGCACCGTGAACCGTCTGACCCAGCAAGGCAAGGCGCGCTCCGCCGTGATGGTGTTTAACTTGCTCAAGAAGTCATTACGCAAAGCGGTCGAACTCGGATACTTGGTCAAGAATCCGATGGATGCGGTAACGAAACCGAAAGATCGCGCACAAGAACGTCCAGCGCTCACCGACGAACAGGCGACCGCGTTCCTGGAGGCAGCCAAAGAGGACACGCTGTACTCATTCTTTGCATTTCTACTGCATACAGGTGCACGCCCAGAAGAAGCGCAAGGGCTGCGCTGGATCGACGTAGACTTTGAAAAGCGTGTGATTTGTTTTCGCAGGGCTATGAAACGTCTGCCTGGCGGTGGGTGGGAATTCGCGGAGATGAAAACGACCTCAAGCGTCAACGACTTCCCGATGAACGAAGAACTCATAGGCATCTTGAGAGCGCACAAGAAAGAGCAGGCCCGTTTACGTCTGGCAATGGGGACGGACTGGGCAGACAACGGACTGGCATTCACCAATCAGGCAGGCAATCCGGTGGATGTCAGCAAGGCACGCAAACATTTGAAAGCCATTTTGACATCCTCGAGACTTCCCACGATCCGGCTGTATGATCTGCGACATACGTTTGGTTCGACCACACTGCAAGATGGGACGGACATTAAGACGGTCAGCCGGTTGATGCGCCATGCGAGTATCACAACGACGGCCCGTTACATGCACGGCAACGCAGAGACAGACCGTGCAGCCGTGGAGCGTCGTGGCAAAAGGCTGAAGCGGGACGGTGACGCGAGAAATGATCACAATGCGACAGGTGAATAGCGGCTCAGGTGTTCAGTAGACCGGGATGGGATAGACTAGACCGAAAACTAGACCACAACGCAAATCGGATGGCAGCCATTTACAGGCGACCATCCGATTTCCCTTGCTGCATAAGGCTTTTTCATGGTGGAGATATGCGGATTCGAACCGCAGACCCCCTGCGTGCAAGGCAGGTGCTCTACCAGCTGAGCTATATCCCCATGTAGTGACGTAGCACCAAAGTCAATCACTGCTAGACTCTGGTGGGCCTAAGTGGACTTGAACCACTGACCTCACGATTATCAGTCGTGCGCTCTAACCAGCTGAGCTATAGGCCCTAAGCTTCGAACTCCGAAGTAAATCCGCCAACAACATGAAATAATATAGCATAAATCCACCAAGTTAGTCAACCATCTAGCGCATTTCTGATAACACAACCGAATTTTCCTCCGGAATCCCTACCCCTGTTTCAGGTGCCCATGCAACTAAACTACCATCTTCATCAACGTGGTAAATTTTCACCTCGTCACCTACGAGCGCGAACTCCATAAAGCAATTCCAACAATAAAATTGATTATTCCCGATCTTCCCAATGTCTTTGCAATTACAATGTGGACATCGTTCCATTTTTCACACCCCCACAATTCATGATGCCTTCTATGATATCCAAGTTAAGCCAAATATAATCGAATACGCATGTTTCTTTTAAAAACTCATTCTATCTAAAGTGCGCAGTCTGCACACGTGTGCAGCTATCTGATCGACCGCTCGGTCGACTTCGTCCAATGTATTAAATGACGAGAAACTCACTCGTATCGACGAAAGTACTTGATCACGCGCTATCCCCATCGCCAAAAGAACATGAGATGGCTCAACCGATCCTGCATTACAAGCTGAACCAGTCGACACAGCGATCCCATCTAAGTCAAGTGCCATTAACAATGCATCAGCAGGAACCTCCACAAAAGAAATATTACAAATTCCCGGAGCGGCCATCTCCACAACGTTCAATCGCCAATGTGATACTTTTTCCTGCATTTTGGCTACAAAGCGCTCACGCAACATAAAAAGATGCTGTAGTCTCTCATCCCATTCTGTACGAAGAAGTTGAACGGATACTCCGAATCCAACGATTGCAGCCACATTTTCCGTTCCAGCACGCCTGTCCCGCTCCTGGTGCCCACCCCGAAAAATAGGTGAAAATGGCGTCCCCTCACGGAGATAAAGAGCTCCAATCCCCTTAGGCCCATAGATTTTATGCCCGCTAAAAGTTAATATTGACACAGGTAGGCGCTTCACGTCAATAGGTATCCAAGAAAGCGCCTGCACTGCATCAGAATGAAATAAAACTCCGCGTTCATGAAGTTTTTCCGACAAAAGTTCGATCGGCTGAATAGCTCCTGTTTCATTATTTACCCACATCACACTGACTAGACCTGTATCCGGGCGAACAGCCTGCAGAATGTCATCTACCAACACATGACCACCAGCACTCGGTTTGACATAACTCACTTCATATCCGAGTTCCTCAAGCCATGCACAAGTGTGTAAAATGGCATGATGCTCAATCTGAGTTGTCACCAGATGACGCTTACCAGAAGCGCGCAAGACCCCGACTAAAGCAAGAAAATCGGCCTCTGTTCCCCCGCTCGTAAATACAATTTCCTTTGATTGTGCACCGATTCCCCGCGCGACGCGCGTACGCGCCTGGTCAATTGCACGTCGCGCCTGCTGCCCAACGCGATGAATACTTGATGGATTCCCGAACACTTCAGTGAGAAATGGGTGCATGGCGTCACTGACAACAGGATGAATAGGTGTCGTTGCCGCATTATCCAAATACACCGATGTAGGCAAACTTGTCGCTCCTTCAAACCATTTTTTCACATCTTATCGCGTTTATTTTACTTGATTCCACTTTCTTGGATGAATTTTTGCTTCTGTGCCTTCCTGGTTCGGCCTATAAAAAATCTCATTTTCCAGTTCCTGTGGCAGATATCGTTGTTCTACATAGTGTTTGGGATAATCATGTGGATACAAATAAGGCTGATCGTCATTTCCCTCTCGATAAAAATGACGGTCGCGTAGCCATGTAGGAACCTGTGCATGAGGATACTGAACGATTGCCTCCTCCACTCTCGCCAAAGCCGTCACTACACTATTTGATTTTGGCGCTTCACAGACGAAAATGATCGCTTGCGCGATCGGAATACGCGCCTCAGGTAACCCAACTTGGAGAAGTGCATCTAGCGCCGCAGTAGCCTGTACAAGTGCATGCGGACTTGCTAAGCCTACATCTTCACTTGCATGTACGATGAGACGTCGTACAGGAATGCGCGGATCGACTCCAGCCGCAACCATTCGCATAAACCAGTAAAGAGCCGCATCACTGTCACTGCCACGCAGTGATTTCCCAAATGCGCTCAACATATCGTATAAGATTGATTCATCAAAAGCGGCGATTGCGTCTTGTACTGCTTCTCGCACATCCGCCATCTCAACAACCGCTGTGCCATCTTGCGTTGACGCATACTGCACGGAGGCCTCGAGAATTTGCAGGGCCTTGCGCAAATCTCCCCCTGACATGTTTATAATGAGACGAATAGCGTCAGTTCTGACTGCCATCGAAAATGAACCGAGTCCACGCTCTTCATCTCGTAAAGCTCGCTTTAGAGCGCTGGCAATTTCTTCATCTTCTAGGCCCTTTAGTTCAAATACTTGTACCCGACTGAGCAGCGCCCGCGTGAGACAAATACGCGGGTTTTCAGTCGTACTGCCAAGAACGCAAACTGTACCACGCTCTACGGCTGGAAGCAATAAGTCTTGTTGCGCTTTACTATAGCGATGAATCTCATCAATAAACAGGACGGTCTGCATCCCGTACATCCGCTTCTCCTGCTCTGCTGCTGTAAAAACCTCACGCAATTCCTTTGCACCAGATGCAACAGCCGATAACTCCACAAAGCGTGCATCAGAGGCCATCGCGTAAATTTTGGCCAGTGTAGTTTTACCAGTACCTGGAGGTCCCCAGAACACAGCCGACATCAGGCGCCCCGCATCGACTGCGCGACGCAATACTTTACCAGAACCCACCAGCTGCTGTTGGCCTACAAATTCCGACAACTGCCGCGGTCGCATGCGTTCCGCTAACGGGATCTGAACATCCAGTTCCACAGTGGTCACCTCATTCGCGTCGTAAATGCGGCCGCCGCAATCGCATCGTCAATATGATCATCTGTCACATCTACATGTGTCACAAAGCGCATAAGCGTACCGCCAAAGCTCGTCGCGAGCACCCCACACTGCTGAAGTGTAGTCAGAAATTCCTCTGGTGGCATCCCACTATCACGGACGTCGACAAGCACAATGTTCGTCTCAACCCGATCAACATCCACTGTAAGCCCGCGAATGTTTGCTAATCCTTCTGCTAACCGTTTGGCACGTGCATGATCTTCTGCCAAACGCTCCACCATCTGTGTCAATGCGATGATTCCAGGTGCCGCAATCACGCCCGCTTGCCTCATCCCACCGCCAAGCATCTTACGCCACTTGCGGGCGCGCTCAATAAATGCGGAACTACCTACAAGGATCGATCCGACAGGCGCGCCCAGTCCCTTTGAAAGACAGAATTGTACCGAGTCAACCGTCGCCGCATAATCCGCCGCCGATTCACCAGAAGCAACAACCGCATTAAACAGACGCGCCCCATCTAAATGCACAGGGACATGATAACGCGTTGCTAACGTGTGAACCGCTGCCATATAAGAGAGTGGTAAGACGGTCCCCCCCGCGCGATTATGCGTGTTTTCAAGACAAATGAGCCCCGTTTCCGGAAAATGAATATTGTCTGGTCGGATGGCCGCCTCAATTGCTGCAATATCCATCATCCCGCGCTCACCCGCAAGCGGGCGCGTCTGCAATCCACCAAGCGCAGCCATTGCGCCCACCTCATAATAAAATACATGCGCGTCCGCATCGACAATAACCTCTTGCCCGTGCCGAGTATGGGTTAAAATGGCAACCTGATTCCCTTGCGTGCCGCTTGTGACAAATAAACCCGCTTCCTTGCCTAGCATTTGTGCAGCCGTCTCTTCAAGTTGTCTAACTGTTTTATCCTCACCGTATACATCATCGCCAACTTCAGCTTGCGCCATCGCTTGACGCATGGCAAAGCTCGGTTTTGTGACTGTATCACTTCGCAAATCGATCATTTGTTTCCTCTCCCGTCTCTCTTATTTCTCGATCTCTTTTGTGTGCAAATGCAACACATCAAGCTGCTCTGCTGCAACTGGAGATGGTGCACCCATCAACAAATCAGTACCGCTCGCGGTCTTTGGAAAAGCAATCACATCGCGCAGTGAACTCTGACCTGTCATAACCATTAACAAGCGATCCATTCCAAAGGCAATTCCTCCGTGCGGAGGTGTCCCATAATCAAATGCATTGAGAAGAAATCCGAACTTCTCCTGAGCCGACTCATCTGACAAACCCAGGCTTGCAAACATTCGTTCTTGAACAGCACGCTGATAGATTCGCATAGAGCCACCACCAATTTCAAACCCATTTAACACGACGTCATACGCCTCGGCGCGAACGGATCCCGGATCAGATTCAAGGCGATCAAGATCTTCTGCCTTTGGCATTGTGAATGGATGATGCACCGCCACATAGCGTTTCTCGTCTTCGTCATACTCAAGAAGTGGAAATTCAGTTACCCATGCAAATTTGAACATTGACTCATCAATTAAGCCGATTCGCTTACCCAAATGAAGGCGAAGTGCACCAAGTGCGTCAGCAACCACTTTTTTCTTATCCGCCACAAACAAAATGAGATCACCCGGTTGAGCTTTCGTTGTACCGACGATCGTTTCTAACTCTCCATCTGTGAAAAACTTGGTTAAAGGCGATCTGATCCCTTGATCTTCAACGATCATCCACGCTAGCCCTTTCGCCCGATATCGTGCCGCGAATTTCGTCAAATCGTCCAATTCTTTCCGGCTATACGTTCCACATCCCGGTGCGACCAACGCCTTGACTTGTCCACCCTTTTGCAGTACATCTTGAAACACCTTAAACCCACACCGAGCCAACACCTCTGACAAATCAGTGAGTTCCATGCCAAAACGCAGATCAGGCTTATCTGATCCATAACGCGCCATCGCCTCTTGGTACGTCAAACGCATAAACGGTCGAGGAATCTCTACTTGGAGAATTGTTGCGAAAATCTCTGCAATCATTTCCTCCATCATATCCTGCAACTGATCCGCTGGGAGAAAAGACGTTTCAATATCCAACTGAGTAAATTCTGGTTGTCTATCGGCACGCAGATCTTCATCACGAAAACAGCGTACAATCTGGAAGTAACGTTCAAACCCTGATACCATTAAAAGTTGCTTAAACAACTGCGGGGATTGTGGGAGTGCATAAAATTCCCCAACGTGAATACGCGATGGAACAAGGTAGTCACGTGCTCCTTCTGGCGTACTTTTAGTCAGCATTGGAGTTTCCACTTCTAGAAAACCGTGTTGATCCAAAAAAGCACGAATGACCTGATACACGCGATGCCGCATCATAAAAGTATGAAACATAGAGTTCCGACGTAGATCTAAGTATCGATATCGCAGGCGCAAAGACTCATCGACGTCCACATCCTCTTCGATTTGAAACGGAGGATTTTTCGCCGCATTAAGAATTGTGAGTTTGACCACTTCGACTTCAATCTCTCCTGTTGCGATTTTGGGATTGATCGCATCAGCATCCCGTTCAACAACTTTTCCCTCTACTCGAATTACGAATTCATTACGCAATCGATCTGCTACTTGCAAAGCATCCGCATCGATATCAGTGCGAAATACCAGTTGCACAATGCCACTACGATCGCGAAGATCGACGAAAATAACCCCGCCGAGATCTCTTCGACGCTGTACCCAACCTGCTAATACCACTTGCTTTTCTGCGTAATCTTTCCGGAGTTCATCCGCAAAGTGTGTACGAAAGTCCATGATATCCACCCTTCTACACTCAGCTCAAATTTGTAAGTCGAACATGAAGATAATCAACGAGGTTGGCTTGCTCCATTAACTCCTGTTCGCGTGTATCCAAATTGCGTACAGATACCTGGTGTGCACTTACCTCATCTTCACCAAGTAGAACCACATAGCGCGCATGTAGCCGATCAGCCAGTTTGAACTGCGCCTTTAGACTGTGCGCTGAATAATCCGCATCCGCAGAAATCCCTGATTTGCGCAATTCATGAAGTATTTGGACGGATGTTTTTATGGCTTGATCCCCCATCGCGACGACAAGAACGTCAATTTGATCCGGCTCTTGCTTTGTAACACCTTGCGCAGATCGCGCCAAAAGCAATCGCTCGACACCTCCAGCGAATCCAATTCCAGGTAAATCTGGACCGCCCAGCATTTCAATCAGCCCATTGTATCTTCCTCCTCCAAGAATCGTACTCACAGCCCCGATACTGCCCTCAACAAACTCAAACGCCGTTTGCGTGTAGTAATCCAAGCCGCGCACCATCGTTTTGTCAATCTGATAAGAAATCCCCATGAGATCCAAGTATGCTTTCACTTCATTAAATTGGTGGGCGCAATCTGCGCACAGCGCATCAGTGATGGCGGGAGCGGATGCCACAACCGGATGATTGTGATCGATCTTACAATCGAGAATGCGTAAAGTGTTTTTTCCAAAACGAGATTGGCAATCCTTGCATAGCTGATCGCGAACAGGTTCTAGATGTTTAATCAATTGTTGTTTGTGACTTGCACGACAGATAGGACACCCGACCGAATTGAGATGCAACTCAAATGACTCAATGCCCATCTGGCGTAAAAAATGATCCGCTAAACCAATGACCTCAGCATCTACCCTGGGATCATTGGATCCCATCACCTCGACCCCATATTGATAAAACTGACGAAACCGCCCTGCTTGCGGTTTTTCATAGCGAAACATAGGGCCAAAATAAAAATACTTTTGCGTATTTGTATTGCCATATTGTTTTTCCTCTACGTAAGCACGAACCACACCCGCAGTCCCCTCCGGACGCAAGGTTAACGATCGATCCCCGCGATCCATGAAGGTGTACATCTCCTTTTGCACGATGTCGGTCGTATCGCCAACGCCACGTTGAAAAACTTCCGTGTGTTCAAAAATAGGTGTACGGATTTCCCGATAGTGATATGTTGCGAATAGACGCCTCGCCTCATCTTCAATCGCACGCCACTCCAACACCTGATCAGGAAGAATATCCGCTGTTCCACGAGGTTTTGCAAACTGTGCCATTCGAGACCCCCCTTTATCAACACAAAAAAGCACCCTTCGTCCAAAGGGACGAACGATGCATAGACCGTCCGCGGTGCCACCCCTCTTCCATCAGTTGTACTGTTCACTCTTCTCATGCAAAGAAAACCTGTACAAACCAATGCGCTTAAGATTTGGATAACGGGAACATCGGGCCCGGTCGCTACTTTAGCATAGGACGTCTCAAAGGTGTCCTTCTCCCCAGAACGGTTAAAGCGATTTTCAGCCAAGATCGCTTCTCTCTATAACAGAAACAAGGGATACTCTCCTTCTCATCGACTCAGATCAAATTGTCATTTTATTATACTAAATATCACGAAAAATGTCCAAATGTCGTGATCGCCGATAATACACGTCGCAACGCCTGTTCCTTTTTGAGCAGCGTCTGTTCAATATGCGCGATATACGCGCTAGGTTCCCGCGCATTTTGATGATGAGTAATCGTGCCGTCAGGCATCACCCACTTACTCGCAGCGCCGCCTCCAATGCCAATGATCGTTTGCATTTCTTCGATGATACAGATATTATAAATTCCTTCCTTACCCGGAAGGGAATATCCTACATTTTCTAAATTAGCGAGTATATCCTTTTGGCGATATAGATAATAAGGAGCATATCCTGCTCCCTTCACTTGCTTTGCCACATCATTCATCATATCTGATACTTCCCTATCCTCTGCAATCGCATACGCATCGCGGTGATCAGTTACTTCAGAAGCTCGTTTAAAAGAGAGAGTATGCACAGTAATCGCATCTGGTTCTAATTGTAAGGTTCGCTCAAGTGAATACTCGACATCGCTCTTTTGCTCTCCCGGCAATCCCAAAATAAGATCCATATTAATATTAGTAAAACCAGCTTCGCGAAATAGATTGAAACGCTTATCAATAATATCTGGCGAATGTCCCCGCCCAATCAACTTTAACGTTTCCGCCTTAAATGACTGCGGATTTACGCTCACCCGATCGACGCCGCATGTTTTCAACACCGCGACACGATCCTTCGTGATCGTATCAGCCCGCCCAGCTTCTACGCAAAACTCACGCCATGTCCCATGTCCGGGAATTTGCGCGACCACACTCTCAAGAAGTTCACCTAGCTCCTTTGCTTTTAAACTCGTTGGAGTACCGCCACCGATATACACCGTTGTTACCGGAACGCCATATTCGCGCAAAAGGGATCCTACCCCCTGAATCTCACGCAACATGGCATCTAGAAACCCTTCCGCATAACGAGCCTTGTCGACCATTGAATACGCCGGAAATGTACAATACGCGCAATGAGTGGGGCAAAAGGGGATGCCAATGTAGATACTCACTTCACGTTGTCGTAGAGTATAAAGATCCGGAACAACTTCTAGTTCTCGATAGGCAATCTCCGTCAGTAAGCGCGATCGCACATTATCCATCCGATAATTGGCCTGCAGTTCTTGTGTGATTTCAGCAGCGGTAGATACCCCTGAAGTTCGTGCAAGAAGATGGTGCGCCAGTTTCCCAGGTCGAACGCCGGTTAGAATCCCCCACGGCTGACGTTGTCCTGTATATGCAGCGAGTGTTTCATGCAACGCATATAACATGGCCCGCTTTGCTGCTCGCCTAATTTGAACTGCTGTCGCATTCATCGCAAGCGGAAGCATTCGACTACGCGATTGATAAGAGGATGATCGGAGTGCACTGAACGATTCTCCTTGCGACGCCAAAGCTATGCTCACCACCGCACAAATGTCGTTCTCTTTTTTATTCACATCCACCGTGATAACAAAGCGAGTCACCGACCCGACCTGTTTATCCACATCTTGTTGCTCGACTCGAATGTCGGAATGCGGATAAAACAGACTAATCATCCGCATCGCTTCCTGTTCATACGATAATCCTACAAAGCATAGCTCAATGATCTCCTTCATTTCTGCTCCTGTCCGCCAACATCCTCACTGGCCGTCGCATCTGCAGCATTGCGAATCCCCTGCACAAGTTCTTCGAAATCCCATTCAAATACAGTGCGCACATCAAGAATAACCTCATCTTTGGCAATACGGGCAACAATCGACGGAGATTGTTCACGCAACGCAGTCAATAAGCGCACTGCAGTGCTAGAAATCGGATATAACGCGAGGGCATACGTTGCAATATCTTCAGTTGGCAATGCGCCCCCACCGACTTTCGAAACGGTCTCAAGCACACGGCAACGTGCATGACCACCTATACAAAGCGTGACCTCGCGCGCCAATTGTTCAGCTACTGTATGCAACTGCCCTGCATCCGCAGTGAGCAAGCGCAATGTAGGAATCTTCAACCAAGCATTTGCCTCATCACGGTAGAGACGAAGTGTCGCCTCAAGTGCAGCTAATGTTAACTTATCAACCCGCAGCGCACGCAACAGTTGGTTGCGCTTCAAGCGATCGATCCACTCGCGTTTACCACAAATAATCCCGGCCTGAGTCGCTCCAAGTAATTTATCCCCCGAAAATGTAACTACATCTACTCCCGCCTGAATACTAGCTCTTACACTCGGTTCATCGCCAAGCCCCTTCATGCGCAAATCAAGTAAACTTCCACTGCCAAGATCCTCAATAACAGGCACACTACGAGCATGTGCAAGAGCAACTAATGCAGCGAGCGACGGCTGATAGGTAAATCCAACGATACGAAAATTAGATGTGTGAACCCGCATGACAAGGTCCACCCCGTCGTCTAATACACGTTCATAATCCGCTTCATGCGTCTTATTTGTCGTCCCCACTTCCACAAGCGTAGCACCACTCGCGCGCATCACCTCAGAGACCCGAAAAGACCCTCCGATTTCAACTAATTCTCCACGCGAGACAGCCACACGTTTATCTTTTGCAAGTTCATGTAACACGAGCCACACGGCCGCCGCATTATTATTGACAACGAGTGCTGCCTCAGCTCCAGTCAACTCGCACAATAAGGGCTCTACATGATCGTAGCGATGACCTCGCTCTCCAGTCATTTGATCAAATTCGAGATTGCTATATCCCTTTGCAACTTCTATAAGGGCAGCAAGCGCTTCTGGTGCAAGCGGCGCTCGACCCAAATTGGTGTGCAAAACCGTACCTGTAGCATTAATCACACGTTGCAAGTGCATCTTCGTACGCGTTGCCAATACTTCACGCGCGATGTCCAAAATCGCCTGTTCCGAAATGTCCACCTGAACCTCATCTTGTCCGAGTTGCTGGCGAACACGATCGATTGCTACTTGAAGTGCGCCAAGCACATCCGATCGCGCTTCACGCTGTAACCATTCTGCAACCATAGGATGTGCAAGCAAACGATGCACTGCAGGTAATTCGCGATAGCGCTCTGAATCCATGGGTCTATCCACATCCAATCTCTTCTAAACAGAATTTTTTGCACCATGCATTTTTACATTATAACAAAAGGAAAGCAAATCACAGCTGAACGCCTTGAATACTATGCTATGATCAACTACGAGGAGGGAATCATTGCAATGAACTTTCAACAATCAAAGCTTTGGCATGAACGAGCCAAAGATGTCATCATCGGAGGCGTAAACAGTCCATCACGCTCCTTTAAGGCTGTTGGGGGCGGAAGCCCTGTTACAATGAATCGAGCTGAAGGTGCATACTTATATGACGTTGACGGCAATCGCTATATTGACTACTTAGCTGCTTATGGCCCCATTATCGCTGGGCACGCCCAACCGCATATTGTCGAACAAGTCCACAAAGCGATGGCAGATGGTAGCCTACTTGGAACACCAACACCATTTGAGACGATTTTCGCGGAACGTTTACAGATGGCAATTCCAGAACTTGAACGCATCCGCTTTGTCAACTCTGGAACAGAAGCGATGATGTCTGTAATTCGCGTCGCCAGAGCTTACACTGGACGCTCAAAAATCTTAAAGTTTGCTGGCTGCTACCACGGACACGCCGACCTTGTCCTTGTCGCCGCTGGTTCAGGTCCTTCATCGCTTGGCGTGCCAGACAGTGCAGGGGTTCCCGCATCCATTGCAGATGAAGTCGTAACTATTCCTTACAATGACATTTCTGCGCTCGAAGCTGCATTCGCCATGCGGCCACAAGAGTTTGCATGCATTCTCATCGAACCTGTCGTCGGCAACTTTGGCATCGTAACCCCCGAACCAGGTTTTCTAGAAGCCGTTCGTCGCATAGCAACGACGTATGAGACGCTCCTTGTCTATGATGAAGTCATTACTGCATTTCGTTTCCGTTTTGGCGCTGTAAAGTGCAATGCGGTTCAACCTGATCTGATGGCGCTTGGGAAAATAATTGGAGGAGGACTTCCCATTGGCGCCTATGGTGGTAAACGAGCAATTATGGAGCAAGTGTCGCCACTTGGTCCAGCTTATCAGGCGGGCACGCTTGCAGGTAACCCTGCCTCAATTCATGCGGGCATGGCTTGCCTTGATATACTAGAAGAACCCGGTACATATGAAAAATTGGAACACCAAGCAAAAATGCTGGAAAATGGAATACATGCAAGTGCAACAGAATTTAGTATTCCTCATACGATAAACCGTTATGGCGGGGCGTTTACGCTCTTTTTTGGCGATCAGCCCGTTCGTTCCTATCAAGATGCAGTGAATACAGATGGAAATCTATTTGCAGCCTTTTTCCACAACATGTTACAACGACACGTTTGCCTTGCTCCATCAAAATATGAGGCTTGGTTCACCACAATCGCACATAGTGATGAGGACATCGCAAATACACTATCTGCAGTGCGCGAAAGCATGCGTG
The DNA here is from genome assembly GCA_021821085.1 of Bacillota bacterium. Taxonomy (GTDB): domain Bacteria; phylum Bacillota; class Bacilli; order Alicyclobacillales; family SLC66; genus Sulfoacidibacillus. The sequence goes on from JAKACV010000021.1 coordinate 21,708, forward strand.
AATTACATCGTCTCATCTAAGTAAAGAGGCCCACAGATGTGGGCCTCTTTACTTATTACGTATATACAAAGTTGCTCACTTTAATTAAGAAGATCAGCAATCCGTGCTTGCAATTGGGCTTTAGGCATATAGCCTACAATCTGACGAACTGCCTGTCCATTCTTAAATACAAGTAGCGTCGGAATACTCATAATACCAAATTTGCTCGCCGTTTGTGGATTTTCGTCCACGTTCAATTTCCCAACTTTTAGCTTCCCTTGCAAATCACGTCCTAATTCATCGACAATCGGTGATAATAACTTACAAGGACCACACCACGCAGCCCAAAAGTCGATCATTACAGGAGTATCCCCTTGTATAAATGAGGCGAAATTCTGATCTGTTACATCTTGCACCGCCATACTCAAACACCCCCAACTGTAAATTATACTGCTATCACTTCAATAACTTCTGGAATCGACTGTTTAAGGGCACGTTCAATCCCCATTTTCAATGTCATCGTGGACATTGGACATCCACTACACGCTCCTGTGAGATGTAGCGTGACAATCCCTTCCTCGAAGCTAACCAGTTCAACATCACCGCCATCCGATTGCAGAGCCGGGCGGAGACTCTCTATCACGCCTTGAACTTGCTCCATCATCCGCGTAACCCCCTCCACATGGAACCATCACCAGTATACCAAACGCGTCAAATAGGATCATTCATTTCATCTTGTGCAACCAAGCGATCCATTATAAGTTCGTAGTCTTCCTCTGACTCTAAAAATACGATCACATATTCAGAACGATCTGGCACAACGCGTGCCGCCGGTACAACAAGAATCATCCCTTCCACCCCGCGCACAAGAAACTCGCGCGCCTGCGTTAAGCCGACTAAAGCTGCGGTTTCACTCGCCAATACAGCCAAGGAGCATAGTTGTTGAGTGACCTCCTCATCATACGGTTGATCACTTCCAACTACAATCCCTGAAACCAATACGCACATCCAACCTAAAATGCGTGGATGAGCAAGTCGTGCAGCTAACAGATCGCAAAACACTTCCGTTTCATCTAATAGTCCCGCATCTTCAACCTCATTTGTAAATCCTTCATATGCCGAAAGTCGCAGGATCTTATCTTCATCGAGATTATCGAGCGCCGACTCCATCTCCTGTTGTTCAAGCACAACAGGCGCTTGGGCGATGCCATCTTCGATCAATGTATGTATTCCTGCACTCGATCTTTTCTCATTTATTGTAACCTGCTCTTCAGGTGCAGGCACTGGATTTAAAGCCATAGACTGCATGAGAGTCTTTGGTTTATGCACACGCGTCACAATCCGCCCAAAAGGAACCTTTCGCTCACTTAGCATCCCCTCTTGATTGGCTGACGTTGGTCGTGCAAACGGCTTCGTCTGCTCCGTTTCTTGCACGGCCTCTGCACTGTGCGCCATGGTCCTCGCCTCGTAATCCTGACGGCGCTGCGTCCATAACTCGTCGTCTTCCTCATCTTTTGCATCGGCAGCATCCGTCTGAGTGTTATTTTTTGAACGCTGTGGTTTCGGGGCTCGCTTGTTTTGAACCTGTAGATTCTGTCTCGTTAATTGATTGACGTTCCACACCACCAACAGAATGATGACAACGAGCGCGAGGATTCCCGCACCGATCCAAAAAGTGATATTCGATCCCATTCTCTCTGCATCCTTCGCATCGAATTTTAAACGTTTTCTCTTAAATATTCATTTCACCATACCATAGCCATGTATGCAAATAAAAGCCCTCACCACATAAAATTTCCGAGCACTGTATCAACGCAACAACCATTTGATTACGCGTTTTTTAAGTACAATCCATCCACCTGGTCGCAATCGCCAAATACTTGTAACTAGCAAGATTACACTCCCAAATCCATAAACGACTAGAAAAAACAGCCATGAGATAGAACTAGACAAATCATGTGTGGTAACTATGGAAAACACGGAGGCTACTGCCGGTTGATGGAATGCAGGTGTAATAAATCCTAACGTCGCTTCAAGACTTGCCTGCATATAGATGGGATTCATACTATAACAAAGTCCTGACACCCATGTGATGATCCCTTGATCTGGACTATGGTTTGCAAGATCATCTAAAAAATACCCGAGGATCGCCGATCCTAAAAACACCATTGCCACAGTCGCGTACGATAGCACTGTACTCCAGCCCGTTTTTCTAAGCCAAGTCGACCAAAAGACACTCACACTGGCAATGGTTCCAAGCGTTAAGCTTTGCAGGCCAAACACCGCAAGAACTTGAGACGGAACTACGCCCCCAAAAAGAAAGACTATACTATACAACGGCAATGTCATGACAATGAGCAAAAGCAAAAATGAAATAGATGAAATAAACTTTGCAACAATAATCGACGCAGGTGAAAGCGGTGTCGTCAATAGCACAGCCAAGGTTTGTCGTTCTCTTTCGCCACTAATCGCGCCTGCAGCGATTCCTGGCGTGACAAAAGATATCATCGCCAGTTGTAAGTACGATAAAAACATGAACAGTTCTGCAGTTCGCGTCGGTTGCAGCAGTAAAGTCTGTCCTTGAACATTGACGTACATGAAAACAAACGCAACTGTACCAATCACAAATAGATAAAGGGACATAGCGAGCACCGTTCGGCCAGAACGCATTCGCTGTCGAAGTTCCTTACGCCATAACGGGTTACCGAACCAACTTTCGATAAAGTGCACGCTTATACCACCTTTAGATCTTCTGCTTCGCTGCAGCAGTCTCCTGATCGAGTCGATGCTCTTCCTTGGTCAGATGCAAAAAAAGTTCCTCCAAACTACCACCCACTTCATGAAATGACGTGAGTAGATAGCCTTCGTGTAACAATTGACGAATAAAATCGGCTTGATCCAAATCGTCTCCAGCAAACAAAAGTTCAACCTTTTGTTCATTACTAGCGACAATGTCGGTTACTAATGGATGCCGATTCACCCACTCCGCTAAACTATCACCATTTTCTAACACTTCGAGACACATTTGACGTTGTCCATTCGCACGAGCAGTTACAACCTCTACAGAGGCACAGGCGACAAGTTCCCCCCGTTTGATAATACCGATTTCGTCACACATATCAGCAAGTTCAGGAAGAATATGTGAACTAATAAGGATCGTCTTTCCTTGTCCTCGCAATCCTTTAATAATCTCACGCATCTCTATTCGCGAACGCGGATCGAGACCAGACGCAGGTTCATCAAGAATGAGTACTGGTGGATCATGCATAAGACAACGAGCTAGTCCCAACCTCTGCTGCATCCCACGCGACAGTGCGTTCACATACGCATCTGCCCGTTCGTCCAAATTCACCATTTGAAGTAACTCTTGTATTCGAGCCTCCATAACTGTACTCGGCACCTCGTAGGCCGTTCCATAGAACCCCAAATATTCACGTACAGTCAGATCGTCATATACGCCAAAAACATCCGGCATGTAGCCAATCAATCTTCGTACGGTAGCAGGTTCTGACGTCACTTCCGCAGAACCAATGAATGCTCTCCCGGACGTCGGTAGCATAAGAGTCGCAAGAATAGAGAGTGTCGTCGTTTTTCCAGCACCATTCTCCCCAATAAATCCGAATACGGTTCCAGGGCGCACATCTAAATTCAAATCATGTACTGCCTCGAATTTCCCATAACGCTTACATAAGTTCTCTGTTCGAATCACAATGTATCCCTCATTCCACTACGGGTGTGACGGGAAGCACTTGCCTTATAATCCACTGCGGTACAGCCGGAAGTGTACTACCTATAGGATGAAACATATTCGGTTCATGATGCGTCCACCCTATAAAAAGCACATCACCTTGGGGTGCTTGTGCCGCTACAAAGGACTCCACCTCATTAAACAGAGCATGTCCTACGCCATGCGATGCACTTTGCAGCGCTGTCGCAAGTGCAGCAAGCACATCATGCGTTTTTTTGTTCGTATGAAGCAACGTATCGACTTCAACTACCTTCCCGCGTTTCATAGATCCAAGATCAATTACTTGTCCATTTTCAATTAATGCAGCATCAGAGAAGTTGACGCTCGTGTCATTCACCACATTCCCCGCAATGCTATTCCCAGAGACATACAAATCAGAAGTCATTTGACCAAAATGATGTGCTTCATGGATTGAATAGACAAATCGTCCACCCCATGCGCGCACGTGATGAAATGCAGTCACATTGTTCGCTGCTGAAAAACGAACACTCCCATCATTTGCGTAGCCTGTTGCTTCTTCCGCTAACGCGACACTCCATGTCGCTGGTGGCGTTACGATGCGATACGATCGCGTTTGCGGGGACATAAGCGCCTCAACTCCCACCGCCTGCGCCAACTGCTGATCCACAATATCAACAACCCCCACGTTTTGCGTCAAAATGCCATTGGGGCGTTGTACCACTCCAAACTCATAGATGCCGCCGGCCACAACAAGCGAGATGAGGGGTAAAACAAACCAAGCCCATTCATTTTTCCTGCGACGTCGCAACACGATATAAAGTAATGGTCCGCATAAAAACGTGTAGACACCGAACGTGATTTCCCAGATCCAAAGTGGCGGCGAGTGCAATTGGGGAAATTGTTCAGCCGCACCCATAAGAGACAGCATCCCATTTGCGCCAAACAAATCAGGTTTCGCCGACAAGATCGCGCTATGCAGCGAGTGAGCAATTCCATCCCAGAGCAGCGCATTGCCAGACCATGATACGAGTGCAGGTGAAGCCGCATCAAACCCTACATAAACGACTTCTCCCCGATCCAATTCATTCACCGCAATTAAGGCTTGATTTACATTCCCCACGAGTACAGTGGCAGTCTTTTTTGCAACGCCATAGAGTAGCGGAAGAGTTGTATGCAATGGCGCGGACCCCGCAAAGGCAGCTAACTGTCCTCCCGATCTGTCTAACACAATCGAACCATTGACTGGACTGATATGTGAAAAAAAGCCAATCTGTCCCGCGTTTGGCTCAACCCCACCTAAGATTAAAATCCCACCAGAGCGCACCCATGCATCGATCGCTGTTACCTGTTTTGAGTTCAACTCTGCAGCAGCAGACCCATCTACGTAAAGATAGCGCAATGTCTGCAAAAGTTGTGCGGACGATGGAAGTGCTTGCGGTTTTATGTAAGCTGTCACTAATTCGGAAGTTCCATTAGTCGAAGAGACTCCCGCAAGAAATTGTACAGATTGCGGGTGATTACTCACCACGCCAGCGACGTCCGAACCTTCAACAGAAATGCCGATCAGACGTGTACTTGCATAGAGTTCACCATGAATGAATAATTTTAAATTGCCGCCATGACGCAACAAATTTCCCGGCACGCCAACTGTATACACGTTTGGTTGACCCTTCGTTATACTCACAGGCCATTCAAGAGTACCTTCAAATGGATACTTGCGCCCTACGCTATAGACGAGATCCCCTTGAAGTTTCTGTTTCCCAAAGTATGAAATAGCAACACGTACGGGCACCCAAACGCTCGAATCAAAATAGCTTTGAAATCCGACCCCTACACTCATAGTCACTGTACCTGTCGCGGCAAGACTAACTCCACCCAAAGCAAGCCATGCCAGTACGATGACGCTGACAAGGAATATACCCATGCCAAAACTGCGCCGACTAGTCATTCCGTCAGTCCTATCTCTTGCCTTCATAGCCATATTGTATCATGCAGCAAAAGTCCTCGCGACTGTTTCTAAAGGATACATCGGGGGGCGCATCAGCGCCCCCCGATGTATCCGCGTTGTTCTGTCAAATACAGCCCAAAATCGACAACCAGTTCGGACGCTTTACGCTGCATTTCGGGAAAGAGCAACCGTCTTGCTGGTTTTGGATTCAATTCAATGAACCACGGTTCACCCTGTTCATCCAGACCAAGATCATATCCAATGACTCCAAGCGTCGGATATTTCCTTGTCAACATCTGTCCCACAGCAATGGCACTCCGTTCTAACGCTTTTTCTTCAATCCCTATCCCTTGTTGTTGTAGCGCCCCCTGCAATATATGAAAGCGTATCCGACTTCCCCCCGCAACCAAGTTTGTCACAACGCCACTTGGCGCTGCGATTTTAGGTACGACCCCAACAAGCTCCCATGCGCCTCTGCGATTTCGTTGGATGACTACCCGAAAGTCGACTTGACCTCCGCGATACTTGATTAACGGGATGCGTTCCTGCGCAATATGGGGAACACGCAACAGATGTCGACGAACAAATCGCTGAAAATCAGATTTTGACAGCGATAAGCGCAAAGGTCCACGGTCGTAAAAGCGATCACAGTGCACTAAAAACGTTCCGCCCTCTTGCCTCACGCGAAAAACTCCCCGACCCCCATAACCGCCAGAGGGTTTTACGTAAATCACGCCAAATTGTCGCAACATGTCATCTAACGTTTCAACTGTTCGCACCCTGCGCGTAACAGGAATATGCAAACCACATGTCGAACAGTCAGCAAGCCACTGTGAAACGGCTGCTTTCCCCCCAATCAGTGGATTGAATATAGGTATGCCAAAAGCCGCAGCTTGTTTGCGCAAAGATCGAACCATTCCCTGCATAACCAAGTGTACAAATACGTTTTCATAAATCACATCAGGCAATGGTAAATCCGATTTTCCCCATCCCTGATCGCTAACTCCATTCCATTGATAGCCATATCCTCGACTCTGATCAAAGTGCAGTTGATCTGGATGAAACAAAACAAGGCGTGCGTCATTTGCGGCCGCACGCCTCGCCATTTGTACAAAAAAACCTTCCCTGCGCGGAATAACCGTTGTCGTGACACCAATGATCGGTTGCTTCAAAACCATACCATGCATCTCCCCGTTGCTCGCTCGCGCTTCGCAAAACTGGCTCACGCAATCTATCTCATGGCATATGTATGTTGCAACAATTCAATTGGTCCTTCACAACCTCGCTCCTCAGAGCCTAAACTCTATGAGTTTGCTTCATATTCCACTTTGACAGTGGTAGAAATACCACCCCGAACATTAAATTTACCTATTACCTCCAGATATCGTGGTTGTGCATAATGGATAAAATCATCTGCAATCCGATTGGTGACTTCTTCATGAAAATGACCTTCATCTCGGTAGTTCCAGAGATACAGTTTCAAAGATTTTAATTCAATAATATAAGGTCCTGGACGATAGCGAAAAGTGATTGTTCCAAAGTCGGGCTGACCCGTTTTCGGACATAAAGTTGTGAATTCTGGCGCCTCAATATATATTTCATAATCGCGTTCTGAATACGGGTTGGGGATCGGATCAAGCGATGTGCCTGGTTTTGTTGACACGTTACAGCGCTCCTTTAATCAACACATGATATTTCGGTAATCTTTCTAAAAATAGCAGGGTGCTATGTCCTTGTCAATTAGTCACAACTCTCGTCAGAAGCAACTATCACGATATAGGGAATCCATGACACTTGCCTATCTTACAGCTCGCCCCTATACTATGCGTGAACACTGATTGTGGTGACCGGAGGCTGTCAGAAGTGAACCTACCTGAGGCATTTATAACGATGTTTCGCGAGTCATTTGGCGATGCAGCGTGTACCGCATTGCAAGCAAGCATGAACACTTTTCCTACGCGAGCTATTCGCCTAAACCCCAAACGACCTGTAAACGCCAATCTAAAATCGGTATTGCTTCATCCTGTACCGTGGACAAACGACGCCTATTTTATCGATCATGACGCAAAAATCGGCTCTGACCCCTTACATGTCGGCGGTGAATTTTACATTCAGGAGCCCTCCGCAATGGCACCTGTCACTGCCCTTCAACCCAGTAGAGGAGAACGGATTCTTGACTTGTGCGCGGCGCCAGGTGGAAAAACGACACAAATTGCAGCTGCAATGCAAGATACGGGTGTACTTGTCGCAAATGAAATTCATCGCGATCGTTGTTTGACACTCGCAGAAAACACAGAACGTATGGGCCTTACACAGACATGTGTGACAAACCTTGAGCCAAACGTTTTAGTAAAACACTTCAAGGAGTTCTTTGACGCGATTCTTGTCGACGCGCCGTGCAGTGGCGAGGGCATGTTCCGAAAAGATCACACCGCCATTGAAGAATGGCATGAACACCTTCCATTACGCAATGCGATTCGGCAACTCGATATTCTCGAATCTGCCTACCGCATGACAAAACCAGGAGGACGTCTCGTCTACTCCACGTGTACATTTAATCCATTTGAAAACGAAATCGTACTCGCGCAATTTTTAATGAATCACGCAGATTTGAGAATTGTTCCAATCAATCTACCGCAAGCCCAACCAGGGCTTACACTTGAAAAGCTACGTTCGCTTCGCAGGCTGGATGTATTTGCCGAGGGGGAATTTGCAGATCGACTGAAAACAGTCGAGGATGATCAGATCAAAACGGAGCATGCGGCACGTTATTTTCCCTATTCTTCACCATGTGAAGGCCACTTCATTGCACGAATCGAAAAAAATATTCAACCGATACAATTCACTCAACTAGACACACACCACCGCAAAGCAAAAAGGAAGCAAAATGAACGAAACATGTGTCAAACGAGAGGGTTTCCTTCCTTCTATACTTTTATGTCGACTGCTCTTCAACCACACTATATCGATCAATTACTCACCACCCACGATCTACAAGTGGAAGGGGAGATCTTATATGCAATACCAAAGCTTCTCGCTCTTGTAAAAACGCCTACACGCGGTATCCTGCGCAAGGGGCTTCCTTTAGGTACATTTCGCGGTCAACGCTTCTTACCCACGCACACATTTGCACTAGCACTCAATGTCGACGATGTACTATGTGAATGGCGCCTCCATTACGGTGATGAACGAATCATCACGTACTTACATGGAGAGACCATTGCGGTCAGTGCGAGCGACGGCTTTCTTTTAGTGACAATCGAAGGTGTACCACTTGGATGGGGCAAAGTTGTACAAGGAACACTTAAAAATCACTTTCCAAAAGGATTGCGAAAAAAATATACCTTTGCATTAAGCAAGACAGAAAAGACATAAGTTAAAACCAGCGATATAACTATGATGAACCTGCGTTGGGTGACTTGCATAGGCTATAGGAACATATCAGCACAGCAAGGAGCGTGATCCTGTATGGCACCAAAAGTGTCCTTGCCCACCGTATTTTTACCCATGGCACCAAAGCGCGCCAAGGTAGAAAAAACGGCACCCCATTCCATCGCGTGGGATCTATCACCAGAGTCTCCCGACACACAGCAGAGGATGTGGATCGATCGCCCGCCCGCCGCTTGGGAGACTGATCATACGACACGAACCATCAAACGTCCACGTGCGCAAGTTAAAACAACTGACAAGTCCATTCTTGCTGCACGCCTGGCACAATCCACGATTAGCACCTATTTGCATGAACATTTCTCCAAGCGCCCTGTCTGTATTCTGACCCGAGCTGGCCGTTTTTCGGGAACGATCATCGAAGTAGATGATCGCAAACTAACCCTCGCGACGGAATCCGGTGAACCACTCACCCTGGCGATTGATGCTTTACTGAGCATCGGTGAAGTCACGTAGCAAAAAGTTGACCCCATAGGATCACGTTTCCAGGCTCTGACTCACTTCGGCAAATACGTCAAGAAAAGCTTCTGCCGTAAGCGAAAGGTAGCGATCATTTCGAAAAGCAAAGACCAGCGTGCGCGTCGGCTGTGTGTCGAGCATAAGATACCTCGGTCTTGGCGTGCCAATGCGACGTACCATCGCTGGAACGATGGTCACGCCAAGACCGCATGCGACAAGTGACTGTGCAGTCTCAATGCTGCTTGTTTCGTACGCAACATATGGCTGAAAGCCAGCCTCGGCGCATAAAGAGAGTACCGTTTCGCGAAACCCATACCCGTGTTTCAACAAGATAAAGGGACTTGACGCATAATCAGATAGTGCAATAGACTTCATTGTACTCACCTGTTCAGAACAAGCATCTGCGTGTAACGCACACGACGAACTCGCTTCTGGCACAGCAAGATACAATGACTCTGTATAGACTCGACGCACAGCCAGTCGTTCATCGCGCAGCGGCAACGAGAGGAGCGTAAGATCTGTTGCGCCACTCACAGCCAACTCCTCTAATGCCTCTGTAGTTTCCTCGACAAAACGCACACGCACATCATGAAAACGCGAGGTAAATGCTTGCAACACAGGCGGTAACACATGTCCACCTGTGATGGCAGGCGCCCCAATCACGAGATCCTTTCCCATACCTTGCCCACGTTCTTGCATTTCCCGAGCCAGGTCATCTCGCAAACGCAAAATATTCTCTGCATATTCAATGAAGCGCCAGCCTGCTTCCGTCGGCGTCGCTGCCGAATGTCCACGTTCAAAAAGTGTGACTCCAAGTTCACGCTCTAGTTTCGCGACTTGTTGGCTTAACGAAGGTTGGGCTACCGACAACTGCACTGCGGCACGTGTAAAACTTCTCTTTCGATAAACCTCTAGCGCGTATTCAATCCATCTCATTTCCATATTGAGCCCCTCAGATCTTTTTTGTTTCATAGGAAAAAACGATACGATTCATAGATTATAGATGATCGACGTATAGAAGAGAATCCTGTATGATAATCGCAATTCCTAATTATGAAAAAATAACAGGAGGTAGCTTATGAAATCAACCCATGTACCCAAAACGTTATTTGATAAAATCTGGGATACCCATATTGTGCACGAACAGGTTGGAGAACCATCTTTGCTTTATATTGATTTGCACTTAGTGCACGAGGTAACCTCTCCCCAAGCATTTGAAGGCTTACGACTAGCTGGACGCAGCGTAAGACGTCCTGATCTGACCTATGCTACCATTGACCACAATGTTCCCACCACTGCACGACATGTACCGATTGAAGATCCGGTTGCAAGAGAACAAATTGAAACGCTTCGCACAAATTGTGCAGAGTTTTCAGTTCCACTCGCAGATATTACGAGTCCCGATCAAGGGATTGTACACGTGATTGGCCCTGAACTCGGACTCACATTACCTGGTAAAACAATCGTCTGTGGAGACAGCCATACCGCTACACATGGTGCATTTGGCGCTCTTGCATTTGGAATTGGCACGAGCGAGGTAGAGCATGTACTTGCCACACAATGTTTGCCACAAGCACGTCCGCGCACGATGGAAGTGTATGTAGAAGGGATCATTCCTCCTGGTGTGGAGGCAAAGGATCTTATCCTCGGACTCATCTCTACCTATGGGACTGCATTTGGTACAGGCTATGTGATTGAATATCGCGGCCCTGCAATCACTGCACTTTCTATGGAAGAACGCATGACCGTTTGCAATATGTCGATCGAAGCTGGAGCTCGCGCCGGACTCATCGCTCCTGATGAAACGACATTTGCCTATTTAAAAGGAAAGCGTTACGCACCAAAAGGCGATGAGTGGAACCAGGCTGAAGCAATCTGGCGCTTCTTTCACACAGACGAAGAAGCTACATTCGATGCACGAATCGAATTTGATGTAGCTACGCTCGTCCCACAAGTCACGTGGGGCACCAATCCTGGATTGGGGCTTGACGTAACAGCAAGCGTTCCACATCCAGACGATTTCGCTGATCCGGCCATGCAGCGAGCCGTCTCCTTGGCCCTAGACTATATGGGTCTTACACCGGGGACGCCGATATCTGACATTGCAATCGATCGAGTCTTTATCGGTTCTTGCACAAATGGGAGAATTGAAGATCTGCGCGCAGCAGCAAAAATCGTACAAGGACGTAAAGTTGCACAGCATGTCAATGCAATGGTTGTTCCTGGGTCCTATCACGTCAAAGCGCAGGCTGAAGCGGAGGGGTTACACAATATTTTTGTAGATGCGGGCTTCGAATGGCGAGAACCTGGATGCAGTATGTGTCTTGCCATGAATCCTGACGTTCTAGCCCCAGGCGAACGCTGTGCTTCGACATCGAATCGGAACTTTGAAGGACGCCAAGGGCGCGGTGGCCGTACTCATCTTGTAAGCGCAGCAATGGCGGCGGCAGCAGCGATTACAGGACATTTTGTAGATGTTCGCACAATGCTTTCTAAGCTAAATCCAGAGGAGGTTTTATAGTATGCAACCATTTACCCAACACATCGGGATAGTCTTGCCACTACAACGTGCCAATATTGACACAGACGCAATTATTCCTAAGCAATTTCTGAAACGCATTGCTCGAACTGGTTTCGGTCAATTTTTATTCTACGATTGGCGTTTTGATGAAACGGGTTCCACAAAACCTGATTTTATTCTCAACCGTGCTCCCTATGATCGCGCCACAGTTCTACTTGCAGGTCCGAATTTCGGATGTGGATCCTCTCGCGAACATGCACCATGGTCACTTCAGGATTTTGGTTTTCAGGTCATTATCGCCTCCTCATTTGCTGATATTTTCTATAATAACTGTTTCAAAAATGGGATTCTCCCCATTGTCTTACCACTTACTGTAACAGAGCAACTAATACAAGCGGCGACAAATGAACCCGGTTTTACACTCGATATTGATCTGCCTGCGCAGGAAGTACGGACTATGAGCGGCGACATTTTTCACTTTGATCTAGATCCTTATCGCAAAATGTGTCTAACGCAAGGGTTGGATGACATTGCCATCACATTGCTTCACGCGAATGAGATCGCCAGTTACGAAAAAACAGCTCCGTTCGCCACTCCGATTAACTGATTATGAAAAGGGGTCCATCTGCGCAAGCAAGGAGATATCACTTAGTTTGCGCAGATACGCCTCCGTAATATCCCCTGCTTTTTGCGGCAGCACTTGCATGAGAGTAAGATCAGAAACCACTTCGCTGTTAAAACACCAGTCCTTGGGGGAAATGGGTGGATAAGATGAATTGCGCCATACCTTTTGTAACTCTGGGCTAAAAAACCTCCCACCATGATCAGATCGCTTGGAAAATAACATTGGAAGATAATCAGCACGTGACCCAGTATGGGGTACAGTGTGAGCAAATCGTACTAGCTCCTCTCTCGGACTAGATTTTGAACCCTGAAATAAAATCATATAAAGTGCTTTTCCAGCACGAATACGCTGCTGTAACGATAAGAAATCATCCATAAAAAAACCGAAATATCGATCAATTGCACCATCTTGTGCGAGCGCCGGAAAAATGATGCTCGTCAGATGAAATAGCTCTTGTAAATGGAAAAACAAAGTGGGAAACATGGTGTTCTGCAAGTTGTCATTTTGAATGACTCGTTTTTCGATATAGGATTGTTCATTAACAATCAGTGCAATTGTAAGTAATGATGAAGTGCCAAATTCCAAGAACGTGTCCCAAACAGCCTCCATAAAAACAGACACATGAAATAACCTTAATAGCCCAATCCATGATTTCCCGTGTTTTTTTCCGAGTTGATAGAGACGAATTTGTGGATAGGCGTTCTGAAAAGTTAAGGAGTTGCATTGTTCAAGAAAGCCAAATAACACATCTTGCTCGTGAAATCCGAGTGTCATCTGTCCAAATTGTCCACGCAAATCGGTCATGTTGTAACCGCTATTCCGAGAAACGAGATGAGCTAATAGAGCCCAATGCAATTCTTTAGACTCCTCGTAGATTTTTAGGTAGGCCGAGGTACGCAGAATATTATTCCGATTATAATATGTGGTTTCTTTTCTAATTTGTTCGTATAATTGATTAAAAACTTTCTCTTCAAGCACAGTTTGTACATCAATAGAATTGCGTTCTGCGAGCTTTTTTTCGAGTATAACTTCAAGATACGATTGTGCGCGATGCCAGTCTTGCCTTACGGAAATACTATTTCTTCCATTTCGGTCTCCTGCTAGTTTGCTGACTTCAGATATTTCCGTTAACCATTCGCGCACTGCTGTAAGTAGCCTTCGCAGTCTAGTTGATCTGGCATCCACTTCACTGCCCCCTACCTTATTGGACGAAAACTTACTATCATCATTTTAAAGATCATTTCGCAAAATTCAAGATCATGCGATTGTCCTTCAGAGGAGTGAATACATGAGTAAATCACTGTATAATTTTACATTTAACGATGTCGAACATCCAATCTGCATCGTCACGTTGATTCACGGCGCAGGCGAACACAGCGGGCGGTACGATTATCTACGTGATCGTCTCGCAGAACATCGTATGGTCACAGTGATGGGGGATTTGCCCGGACATGGACATTCACCAGGTCAGCGTGGACATATTGACTCTTTTGATGAGTATGTAAACGCAGCACTTACTTTTCTAGAGACAGCGCGCAAACGCTATGGAGTTGACATTCCACATGTTTTATTCGGCCATTCAATGGGCGGACTCATCGCTACACTTGCTGTCGCTCGAACGAATGCACAACCAGATCTTCTTATACTATCATCCCCCGCTTTTGGATTGCGCATGAAAATTTCCCCACTGCGTAAATGGGTGGGTCGCGCGCTACTTCCCATCGCCCCGCGACTCACTCAACAAAATGGTATTCGCCCCGAAGATGTCACGCGCAACCGTTCAATTGCCAAAGCTTATGGCACAGACCATTTAGTTACTCATACCGTAACATTGCGCTGGTATTTCGAGTTTTTATCGGCAATGGAAAAGAGTTTCACCGAGTGTGTACACATTCATATTCCTATTTCTATTTGGCAAGGCGGAGCGGACCGCCTGGTCGATCCAGAGGTGGTCCGCCAGTTTGTGCAATCATGTGAAGCCCAATCAATCAGTTACAAAGAGTTCCCCGAATTGTATCATGAAATCCTAAATGAGCCAGAACGTGACGCCGTGATTGCGGAGATTGTCACTTGGATCAAAGCGCACTTGCCTCAGTGTAATTCGTTATAACCTGACTAGGTGATCTTTTTTGTCGATGTTTTTGGTGTGTTTTGCATCAATTGACCCATACGTGTCTGTAAGTAGGTCAGGAATTTCCGTTCACTAAATCCAGAAAAAAATGCAAATAAAAGGGGAACTACGCCCTGCGCATGGAAATCGCCCGTTGCACTATATGCAGTAACTTGCAATAGAAATCCTGATAAGAGGCCCAGGACACCTCCTGTGAGCGGCTTTACCGCAAGCCATGCATCCATATTTTGTGACAGAGTGTTATGCAGGCGACTATAGTACAACGTGTGCAAAGCAGACAGAGTTGCCCCTACTGCTCCCCACCAGGCACACATGAGATAGAGTGACAAAGTACTCGTTCCCTGTGCAAAATGAGCAGTCAACGGCGCCAATTCAAAACAAAGCCCCATTGCCAATAGAACCCCTAACATGAAAATCTGCCAAGAGAACCATATCCAAAAGCGTTTTTGCGCCCATTGCGCACGCATCTGGAATTGCCCAAATTCCTCTTTAATTACCAAAAATCCATAATAGGCCCCGATCAAATCTGGTGCGGCCGTTTCGATTGTTTTACGCAGATCTTCAAGTTTGTTTATCATGAGATTGCCTGACCCTGATTGTTCTTTTCCAAAATATTGTTCAATCTGACTTGCCAATTCATCAAGTAAGTTTTGCACTGTCTGCGTCTGTAATTGCACGTTGCTCACCCCCTTTCTAAGTAAAATAGTGCTCAACCGCTCCCCGCCGTGCGACAGCGCATAAAAATACCGTCCTAATCCATACTATTACCGAAGCGATCCATTTGGCACGACACGTGGAGGTGGTTCCGATGCAACAGGATATGGACGACTTCGCCCGCTCAGGTCGCAAGGCCATTCGAGACACATCCGAAAGAATCGGAGATACTTTTGAAACCGTAGCACGTACAACAGGTAGTGTTGTAAATGGCGTTGCACAAACTGCAAAGCATGTCGTCTCTGCCGTTACTGACGGTGTTCAGAAAACGACAAACGACACGCTCCATAATTTGCATGTAGCACCAAAAAACAACACGGATCACAGCTAAACCAAAACATCGTTCTATGATCGCTTCCTGCGACGCAATGCGTCGCAGTTTTTTCATTAGAAACACCAAATTCATGATTACTCGGCCATCTTTTTGGAACAAAAATCCCCCCTTGGGCATAAGTCGTGAGTAGTCGCATGATATGCGAACAACTCGACAAGGAGGGGCACTCATGAAACCGAAAGATTTAAGTAAAAAATTACTATTTGCAAGTGGCATTGGCATGTTATTTGACGCCATGGATGTCGGCTTGCTTGGTTTTGTCATTGCTGCCCTCATTCTGGTTTGGCACATTTCTGCGCAATCTGCCGGATTACTTGGCAGCATCACACTTGTCGGAATGGCCATTGGATCAGCTGTCGCTGGATTATTTGCAGATCGAGTAGGACGCAAAACGACCTTTTTACTTACGCTATTGATTTACTCGATTGCAAGCGGAGTCAGTGCATTTGCCACATCCCTTAGTTTTTTACTTGTCATGCGTGCGATCACAGGGTTTGGACTGGGCGGAGAATTGCCTGTTGCCACTACGTTTGTCCTCGAATCTTCTCCACCCGAGATTCGCGGTAGACGCACCGCATTACTTGAAACCTATTGGGCCTTTGGCAGTATTGTTGCAGCGCTTATTGGATTTCTTGTGATCCCTATCTTCACTTGGCGTGCAGCATTTGCGATTACTGTTTTACCTGCATTCTATGCGCTCTATTTACGTCGTTCGTTGCCTGAAACTCCCGTATTTCGCAACATGAAAGAGAAACTACACTTTACGCAAAACATGACTCGCTTATGGGGGCAAGAATTGCGTAAAAAGACCATTCTGCTTTGGGTGCTTTGGTTCACAGCAAATTTTGCGTATTATGGCATGTTCTTTTGGTTACCAAGCGTCCTTGTGTTAAAAGGTTTTTCACTCATTCACAGTTTCGGTTATGTACTTATCATGGCCATCGCACAAGTACCAGGCTATCTTGCATCCGCTTGGCTCGTTGAAAAATTGGGTAGAAAGTGGACACTTGTCCTCTTTTCCGTCATTTCAGCCATATCAGCGCTGCTTTTTGGCTTATCAAATAGCTTTGGTTTATTGATGCTATTCGGGATTCTTTTAAACTTTAGTAACCTCGGGGCTTGGGGTGCCACTTATGTCTTTTCCGTAGAACAATATCCGCCCGCGACTCGGGCCACAGGACTCGGATGGGCGATGGGAATCGGAAAACTGGGGGGAGTTATTGCACCCTATCTAGTTGGAACTCTCGTTGCCGCAAATACTCCATTCGGCAATATATTTGGCCTCTTTTTCGTCGTTACTTTAATTGGTGTCATTGTTTTATTAGCCTTAGGCAAAGACGAGCGAAAAGACAAGCCAGAAACAGAATTTCTCGAGATGCAACAATAGTAATGGTACCGCACGAGCCACTCTCTCAATCACTTGTGATGAAGAGAGTGGCTTTCTTCATCCTCTTCTATCATGCGCACCTTAAGCCGCTTTCTCATACGGCGAATAGCAGTGCGATCGCAGTTACAAAAAGTACGATCAAAAATAAATAATCCCAAACATGTACACGAACATCTCGATAATACGTGCGTGCTTTAGGGTTTATCGCCACATCTCCCTGAAATCCTCGCGCTTCCATCGCGATGGCTACTCGCTCACTCATGCGAATGGCTTGCGACAGAAGTGGTAAAGCATATGTCACCGGATTGATGAAGGCCCATTTTGCTTCCTTCCCACGTAGTTGCCTCGCCTGTTTTAACTTCGTCCACTCCGTCTGAAATAGAGGCACCACGCGAATTCCTGAAAGCATTCCATACGCGAATTTCGGTTGAACAGAAAAATTTTTACTCAATGCTACGATTAGATCTGTAAGATCAATAGAGGATATAAAGAAAATACCAAAACCAACTGCCGCTAACATGCGTAATGCAAGTACAATTCCTTCATAAAATCCAATCCAACTTAAACGATACCACAAAAAATGAAATGTTGGAGTATGGGGTCCAACAGCTGCAAACGCCGTAAGCGACCATACGTAGAAGAGATAGAAACCAACAAAAGGGAAGAATCGTTGTGCAATTTTCAGTGGACTCAGTTTCGCTAAAGTCATCATGAGGATAACTGGCATAACAAACATTGCAAATCCCTGCGCCATGGTATGAGCGAAAACTGCGAAAACTGTCACAAGTAACGTAGATAGCAGGAACCAGGCTGGATTCAACTTGGAAGCAAATGTTCTTTTTTGTAATGCTCGCACATCATCACGTCCATGGTTGTTGACGCAAGGACCTTCTTCAAATGCAATGTCTGCATTACCGACAATAGCTTCCAAATCGTCAAGCAGGTGCGCACGTTGCATCAATGCGCGGTCAGCAAACAACCCATCAGAATCGCCATGATAGAGTACCTTCCCCTCTGCAACCACCAGAACATCTGTGGCAAAACGACTGACAAGATCCATGTCGTGCGTAGTCAAAACAATGGTTCTTCCCTGCGCGTGTAATTGCACGAGACGATCCATAATTGCCTGTTGCGTTTTTGCATCTTGTCCAAATGTAGGCTCATCAAGTAAATACAGTTCATGTTCGGCTTTTACCATCGCAGCAACACTCAATCGACGCTTTTGTCCTTGACTCAAAGCAAATGGACTATGCTTTGCATGATCAGCTAATCCAAATTGATCTAACAACTGCATTACATCTTCTGGAACATCGTCACCCACGAGACGATCCGCTAATTCGTCTCCGACTCGCTCATAAATAAATTGATATTCAGGATTTTGAAAGCAATACGCAACCGTCTGCGCAAGTTTCTTCTTATTCCATTTTTCAATTGGATGACCTAAAAGCCGAATCTCACCTGTTTGCACATGCGTAAGTCCACGCATCACCTGAAGTAACGATGATTTGCCAGCGCCATTTGGTCCAACAATCGCTGTGAACGATCCCTTTTCAATGCAGAGTGACAAATCACTCCAAACCATTTGCTCGCCATAGCGAACCGATGCATTGTACAATGTCACAACTGCATCCTGTTCTGTGACAGTAGAAACTCTTCTCTGAACTGAAGTTGACACCCGCTTCATTTCTTCCTGATGTTTCCCAAACGGATCAAGTCGCGCTTTCCACGGTGGCACTATCCCAACCCGTACTAACCAATCCCACTCCTCACGGATAACGTCCCATGTATCGCCAATTCGATATATCTGACCCTGTTGATCAAAGAGGACCACGCGATCCATGTAAGGAAGAACTAGATCAAACTTGTGTTCTATGACAATCATTGACTTTTTCGCTCGATGCAATGCACCCATTCGTTCAAATACGAGGCGTGACGAAGCTGGGTCCAGATTGGCAGTGGGTTCATCAAAAACAAGCAGTTTCGCATCCATTGCAAGAGCTGACGCAATCGCTAGTTTCTGCTTCATGCCGCCAGAAAATGCAGTATGAGTGTCAGCAAGAACGACATCGAGATTCGCTTCGTGGAGTGAATGGAGGATACGCTGAGTCATCCATGAAGAGTCAATTTGCAAATTTTCTAAACCAAATGCGACCTCATCCCCCACTTTTAACATGCAAAACTGAGCGTCTGCATCTTGAAACACATAACCGATCGCACCCGGTACTGTTAACGCATGAGCCCATGTAACCGTCCCGGTCACATGAGCTTCAACGGCTCTCGGAATCACATTTGCACACAGCATAGCAAGCGTGCTCTTCCCACACCCACTCGGACCGAGAAAGAGAACAGATTCACCTTCATATAACTCCAAGTTCATATTCGTTAATACTGGCACATCCGTTTGTTCATAGGCAATCGACACATCTTGTACCAAAAGCCACTGTGTTCGCTCTTCTCGTTCTTCAGTCACAGCGGTTACAGTCGATGCGCGTGCGGCTTCCATTATTCGGTTTTTTTCCAAGTGCGCATCCTCCAACCGTGCCATGTTCTCGCTTTGCGATGTGCCAGTGGTAACACTGCTGTGCAAATTACCGTTGTTGTTTGGCAATCGCAAAGTTTCTCAATGTTCCCGTGCGCAATAGTGCATCGCCAATCAATTTTGGCAAAACTCCTGCAAGCAATGCTCCGCTTAGCATCGTTACGACTGTATAGCCGATAATCACGGGTACGGAGTATTGGTATCCCTGATATTCAAAATACCACTGAATACTGTTCCCCACTCCCCCGAGAGAGCCTGCAACAAGCATGGGTCCCCAATCGTAACGCCGCCATCGCCAAAGAGCAAATCCGGCTTCTGATCCCGCCCCTTGCACAAGTCCAGAAATGACAGCGCCAATACTATAGGGGCTGCCAAAAAGAAATTCAACACATGCACTGACTACTTCAGAAAAAAATGCCGCGCCCGGGCGGCGAATAATGTATGGGACAAGTCCTGCAGCAATCCACCACAGACCATTAACAAGCGCACCCACAATGGGACTCATAGCACCCGCAAACAAAGGGTTTGTGATCCAATCCCACCCCATGTAAATAGCTCCACACACAACAGATAAAATAGCTGCAACGACGATGTCACGCAGTTTCCACATGATGAATTCCCCCCTTTTACCATCTATTTGTCATCCCATTCACCTTGCAGAAAAATGGCCATCCGCTCTATGTGCAGCGTCTGTCTCGCTTCTTGAAGATGAACAAAAAGCCCCCCCTTTCCAGAACTGACGGCTCGTCAGCATCGCGAAAGGGGGGGCTCAGTCTCACAGTTATACATTAAGAATGGCCAAGGCACTTCCTCCCGCTGGTATGATCCAGATCGAGTCCACAAAGGGTTGGCAACATCGCCTCTCAGCCATCAGCATGGCACCCCTAGCGCCAAACAATATTATTTTCACCTACACTATACCACAAGTGAGACGGTATGTAAACGACCATTTCAGAATAGCTGCGCCATTTAAGCGAGCCCAAACGTTACTTGATCAGGATCATAATCAAAACTTCTGTGATTCTGATTTAACGCAGTAATTTGTGCAATTTCATCAGTAGTTAAATGAAAATCAAACACCTGCGCATTTTCACGAATACGGTTGGCATGAACTGACTTCGGAATTGTGACAACCTCTTGATCCAAATCCCAGCGCAATACAATCTGTGCAACAGATTTATTGTACTTTGTAGCGAGTTGCTGCAACAACGGATGACCCAGCATCTCGCCACCACGCATAAGAGGTGACCACGCCTCTAATTGAATCCCTTGCTCACGACAAAAAGTATATAATTCACGCTGTGTCAAGAAGGGATGAAATTCCACTTGATTCACCACTGGTTTTACTTCAAAATGATTCATTACATCCTGTAAATGATGAGGTTGAAAGTTACTCACACCAATCGCGCGTACATATCCATCTTTGTATAACTTTTCAAATGCGCGCCATGTCTCTAAGTACTTCCCTGCGATGGCCCAATGAATCAAATACAGATCAACATAATCTACGCCAAGTTTCTTACGACTCTCCTCAAACGCCTGCAGAGTCGACTCATACCCTTGACGCGCATTCCATAGTTTCGTAGTGATAAATAACTCTTCACGCGCCACCCCAGAATCCCCAATAGCTTGACCCACGCCCGCTTCATTGCCATAAATCGCCGCTGTATCAATATGCCTATACCCATGTTCAATCGCGCTTCGAACAGCGTCCTCTACTTCGCCACCCTCCTTGGACTCCCATACTCCAAGTCCAAGCCAAGGCATCTTCACTCCGTTGTTCAATGTGGTACTCTTCGTCAAAGCTACCTCGTGACTCATTCCATTTCCCCCCTTGCATCCTTTGAAGTTTTGATTATCATTCTCATACTACATTATTCTACACGATAAACCATTCATTTTGCAATTTTACACCGAACCATTTTACGCAATTTTCACACGACTATCACGTTCTATCTCCATCCCATTTTCGCACCTTACATTCCTCCAAGGTTGCAATGCGAAACCTCTTTTTGTTATGCTACATTAAGCTTACACATACACCCTAAACAATACTGGAATGTTCAGTAAATCACAGACCTCCTCATGGGAGCGGATGGGGTACTGGTGTCCTTCCCGGTCTTCAAAACCGAGTGTCCGGCATGGTGTGTCGGAGGTGGGTTCGATTCCCACACGCTCCCGCCAAGGGTTTTTGCGACTACCCAGTCGCTATTAGAAGTTCGGTGTAACATATTGTGTAACATGTGTTGCACCGAATCAACCTTATTTTCCGCGTAAGGCTAGGTGCTGGGTTGCGTCGTCTCAATTACTTCGCAGAAATTTGTTACAAAGAAAAGTACGAGGAGCTTTTGACCGCCGAATAATTTTTCCCCAAATAAACACATACGCGACACGTAATGATATGGTCATTGGAGCTATTTGCGTTGTCCGGGAAGCCTTGTCAGACAAGGGCTCGGAGTGAAGGGGAAAATAACTTTCCCCCAAAATAATACGAGAAATCAAGGGAAAAAGGGCCGAGATCGAGTGGTGAGGGAGAAATCCACCCCAACTGCGTGGGATGGAAGAGAAAAGCAAACAGGTCAACGGTTCTCTGGTAAAATAGGTGTTGTCCAACAACAATTTTACGAGGAGGTTGACCTGTATGGCCATTTTATCACAACTGAAACTGTTTGACTGGCATGACATGCAACCGCTTGGCGATTTGGAGCGCCTGCGCCTGGTGCTCGAGTATATGCCGGACGAAGAACTGATGAGGGTGCTCCATCGCCTCCGCGCCAAGGGTCGCAACGACTACCCGGTGCGCGCGATGTGGAACTCCGTGCTGGCAGGCATTGTCTTTCAACATGACAATGTTGAAAAGCTTCGCCGGGAACTCATGCGCAATGGTCAACTGCGCGAGATGTGCGGATTTGATGGATTCGTACCACCGCCGTGGGCCTACACGCGATTTCTGCTAAACTTGTTCAAGCAGGCACCGCTGATTGAGGCGATATTCGACAAACTGGTGCAGCAACTGCGAGAAGCGCTGCCGGGTTTTGGCGAACATCTCGCGATGGACAGCAAGGCGATCGCGTCGTTTGCCAAACACAAAAACAAGAACGATACAGAGGACGGACGACGCGACATGGATGCCGATTATGGAAGAAAAGAGTACCGCGGCGTACATAAAGACGGCAGGGCATGGGAGAAAATCGTCCAATGGTTCGGCTATAAGCTGCATCTGATCGTCGACGCGACGGTTGAACTGCCGATTCTCTTTACGGTGACGAAGGCGTCGGAACCCGATATCAACGAAGC
>JAKACV010000078.1 GCA_021821085.1 Bacillota bacterium
ATTTTCACCGTATTCAATTTAAATTCCGGGCTGTATCTTGTTGTTTTTGCCAATATAAACACCTCGAATCGATTTACTTATTTTCACACTCTCGATTCGCTGTGTCCACCACTAAAGCCTAACATCAGTATTTACAAACGGGGGAGAGGGATTGAAATGATCGAGGCAAAACGTCTGTTTTACACAGTCCCTGAGCTTCAGAAAGTTGTCCCTTTAGGTCGCAACACGCTGTATCGCTGGATTCAGGAGGCCGATTTCCCGAAGATCACCGTCAATCGAAGGATTTTAATACCAGTTGAGGGTTTGAACGACTATCTCGGCGAGAAGTTAGGCTGCAAGATTGAGTTTTAGTCATTGAAAACGGCAGGGGGCGGGGACAATGCCCCTCCCTCCAAAAATTGAATGAGGTGATGATGGTGGGCGCAAGTTTCACGAAAATTAAAGATGGTAAGTTCAGAGTTTGTTTCGATTATGGAGGTAAGACCGAGGACGGAAAGCGGAATTGGAAGCATAAAACGGTCCAAACAAAAGATGAAGCAGTTCGGTTGGTCACTGAGTTTAACTACAATCAGCAGAGGGGTTTAACAGTTAAGCAGATCGATATGACGCTGGCAGATCATTTGCAGTATTGGATGGCGAAGTACGTGAGCAACAACTGCGAAGAGACCACAAAATATGGTTATGAAAATATCATCGAGAACCATATTGCCCCCCATCTCGGGAAGGTGATGTTGCAGGATGTAAGGCCAGACATGCTCCAGGATTATTATCAGCTACTCAAAGAAAAAGGCTTGTCTGCGAATACAATTCGCAAGCACCATCAGGTGTTGCATAAAGCCTTAAATTTCGCACTTAAAATGGATCGAGTCTATCGTAATGTGGCGGATGCAGTGGAAGTGCCCAAGAAAGTGAAGTTTACAGGTCAGAGTTATACGGTACAACAAGTTAAGGACTTAATCAAAAGTTTGAATGGCGAGACATTTACGGTTGCTATCTATCTAGCTTTGGGTTTGGGGTTGAGACGTAGTGAGGTTTGTGGATTGAAATGGGAACATGTTGACCTAGAGAATCGTCTGATCCATATTTCGAAAGTGCGTACCGCAACAGCGGCGAACAATAACATCATAAAGGATACTAAGTCTCTAAAGAGCGCCAGGACGTTGCATATACCGGGCAAGTTATATGAAGTCTTGCTGGCACAGAAGGAGTGGCAAGAAAAGCGTAAAGAATTGCTCGGATCGTTATATCACGATTCGGGATATGTGTACACAAGAGACGACGGTGAGACCTATCGAGTGAACACGCTATCCGAACAATTCCCCAAATTCTTGGAGAAGCATGGGTTACACAAAATTCGATTGCACGATCTCCGACATACCTTTGTCTCACTGGTGTATGCGGAAAGCAAAGATCTGAAGGCAGTATCCGAGGCTGCAGGGCATGCGGATATCAAGGTAACGGCTGAAATCTATACCCACATGATGGACAAAACGCACAAGGAGACAACCGACATCATGGGTAGGCATCTGGAATGATCGTTCATCTTCAGGGGAGGGGTTCGTTTGAACTAACGGGTTCCGTTTTGGAGTAGAAAATTTGAAATGACAAACGATATGGCGTGTCAATTGAATACCCAATTGACACGCCATACTTGTTAGTATACCGCTGTTTTCCGCTAGTTGATTGAATTTTTTTGACAACTAGAATATACGTAATTAATCCAATATAATTAAGTTATTACATGCGGTAATTCAATGAAGATCTGACACTGGTGATTTGTTTGTATTTAGAAGTTATAAAGTGTAATTGTAATATCGTGATATAATATGGATGTTGGACTAACGGTCAGAAGTGTGCAATAGCGATTTTATCATTGTCTGCGAGAGAGGCACCAGAAGGAATGATAAAATATCATTGATAGGTCTTAGAGGTGGGCTAACAGGTGTCAGGAAAATGAACCCCCTGACCCTATCCGGTCATGTATGACAAGGATCAAGAGTTCAGAGCGTTGGGTAGACCCTAGACTGACATGCAATGTCGCGTTACATTCAATTGTGATATGTTCAAATAGACTGACTTGGGATTCTCGCAGAACGAATCCAAAACGGAAGGGATTGAAGCACGGTGTTGTCCTTTATTGGAGAGCCAAACGCTAACGGGAATATTAGATTGGGTCAGGAACCAGCCGTTAAAGAAGACACTTTCACGACTCACGATGGAACAGAGTACACCGTTCGTGCTCAGGTGCTTACGCCCGGTCAATATCCAAAGATAATTAAGTTTCGTCTGGCAAGTGGTCAGGGGTTGTTGCACTTCCGATACACCGGAAACGATTCTCTATTGCTGGATGATGAGTTCCTTATCAAGAGCGGATTCGAATTGTTGAAGAACGCGGCGGAAGTGGTGCAATTAGGGTCTGCCGAGTTCTACAAAATGTACTCGACTGAGAAGAATTTGCCTTCGTTGGACATCTTGAAATTCCAAATACCTACTTTCATTCACGACAAGCAGAAAGTTAGATTGATAATGGACAATGACGTTACCTATGTCGGTTACTTCGAGTCCCATACGGACGTAACAGCCGTTTTTGTCACGACAACAGATTTACGGATCACTATACCTCTAAGTAAAGTAGTGGATATTCAGATATTGTAAGCGGTAGTGCAGGAGTTGAGCCGCACAAGCACCGGGCGGCTCACGATTAAGGAAGTTAATGCGGTTCTACATAGACCTTCGTAGTCCTATTCTCCTAACTTGAGGACAGGGACTAATTTCCTCTGGTACACTAGATACATCCCTTTTGATTTGTACAACGTGTTATCTAGTGAAACAATCGCAAATTGCGGGAGGCTTCCAGTATGGCAACCGAACAATCGGCCATACCGTTCAACTTCAAGCCCGAGGACTGTCAATGTCTAAGGGAGACAGTTGAACAAGCGGCCAAGGGGATTATGGAGTCTGTGGCGGTAGTCCAACCATGTTGGATGGAAGCGGCCAAAGAAGGTTGGTTCCTTTTTGACGGAATTATCGGCCCATACGGATTGCTACTGCTCAAAAGTGCCACGGTGGATGGACAAAGCATTTCCCCCGAAAGGTTCGTCGCTGTATTAGAGCGAACCATGAGAATCCACTATCTTACGGATTCAAACATAGCCATCATGGAAGAAATATGGTCGCAAAATGAGTGGGCAAAAGCTAGGTATCCGATTTTTCGCGAGGCCGTTGTTTGTTATAAAAGTGGACTTTACCACGCAAGTGTTTCGACGGCTTTACCGCTAGTCGAAGGAATCCTTACTGCACGAAGTGGTTTAGAGCCATTCTCGCCTACTAAGGCGCTAAAACGGCGGGCCAAAGAGATTGACGCATCCGGGCAATTGAGTGTCGTCATCGACAACCTCTATCGAGACACTCGCTCTTTTGATTGGATGTTGGAAAAATCATTGAACAGACACGGTGTGTCTCATGGCGTTGATCTGAATTTCGGAACCAAGCGCAAAGCACTTCAAATGGTCGCCCTTCTAAACGCGCTTGTAAGCATTTAGCGGAAAAAGCGTTGGAAGGCATCGCAATGAATACAGTCTATGTTCGGTGGAACGGAGAATCGGGATGAGGATAGTGGTGTGGAGTAATTTCGATGTAAACTTCCCTATTGAATTACCTGAAGACTGGTTACGGTTCACTATTAAAGGTCAAAAGGGTCTAATCCGCATTAGAAACAGACGTGGAATTCAGATTCTCGATAGGTCGCAATCATTAGAGGTAATCCCACTTTCATCCGCTGAGAGATCACCCGTAAATATAGAGATTAAACCATCTGCGGGGTTGAATGACTTGATCTCATCGAAAATCCCGCCGTTCTCTTATTATGCTGAGTCTGTAATGTCCGATCAGTCGCGTAGACCAGATGCTCGTCTGGAATTGGGGCCGAACGCCAAAGAGGAAATGAATTTGTATTATAGTCAAGTCGATATTGTGTGGGCTAATAAGATTCCCAAAGGGGATTGGAGTCAGAATGCAGAGGACTTCGCCTCTAATTGCACAAGAATGTTCACGAACATTATAAGTCACTATCGTTGCATTTCGGCTGATATTCTAGCAAACCCTGTCGGACAGGATATTTCGACACAAAGGCTTTGGGCATTGTTACTCGAACCCGCTGAGAGATCGTCCAGACATGAAGATTTAGAAAGATATATAACCGACTTTTCTAGGTTCAAAGGTAAATCAGATCAGCCAGATACCCCTGTAGTCAACATAACGGTACCTTCTACATTCCATCCTCGTGGAGAACGACCTGAAGTAGTTAGAGTGTTTTCTGATGTATTAAAACTGGATGTTCCTATTCCTTTACATTGGAACACGTTGATTTCGGGTTTACAAGAATATCTGATGCGAGGCAGTTATGCTACTGCGGTGATCATATGCGGTATGGCACTGGAACTTCGAGTCCGAGGTCTAGTGTACGATATTCTAATTGAACAAGGGAAAACTCCAGCCGAAGCAGACGAAGCATGTGAAAAAACTTTCGGGGGGCCGATTAAGAAACTACAGTATTTGAATAAGGAACTTCGTGCCAGAAAGATTGACGAGGTCGATGAGGATAAAATCGAAAAATGGAGGGTGGAAATGTACCAGACTCGAAAACGGGTAGCACACGAAGGGTACGATCCGTCCCAACTTGAAACAAAAATCTCGATCAGAGCTACTTGTGCATTATTGGATGAATTGGAGAAGGTCACGACACGAAGAAATCACTACGCCTTGTTGGATATAGGTGCTTCGATTTGTGCTCTTTATTCAATATGATCGGGATTGCCAAATTCTGTGCTCAGGCGATTCGCGGATGTATCGAATGGGCCAGCTCCATCACCGTGTTTCCGAAAGTAAAGTTTTAGCATAGTGTCAGCTCCGGCTCCTAGTTTGTTTATTTGCTCCATTATTTTTGAGAATTTTGAATGAGCCTCGTCCTTATTGGATGCTGACAAGACTGCCAATACCACTGTGGTGACACTCAGCATTTCATCCCTCTTGTTTTGTAATTGAATCCGTAAACCGTAGAGCTTGCGATAGATCCGATGAAATGAATCAGGGTGTGGAATACGTGGAATGGGGGCTGGGGATGATGATGGTACCGTTACTTTTGTGGATTTCACAATCTATGAAAAAGACATGCAACTTTAAAATCACCACTAATTTGTAGAATAATTACATCGCATAAACGGGGGCGTTAGTTTAATGCCGACACATTGAATTCATCAGTCGAATGGCACGCTATTTTCATTGTCAGTTGCTTGTCAATTGATACGACATTTAACTCCTTTCTACTCCGAAACGGAACTCATTACGTTTAAACTCCTCTTTTTACATGGGACGCAATAACACGGGATAAAAAGTCACGGATTTGCCCAGAAATCCTATCGAATCGAATATACAAGTGATATACACGTGCTTTGAAACGCTCCAAAACGGGATAAAACTCAGGGGGATAAGATGGGAAGTAATCACTGCACAAATCGGGATTTGACGGGCTTTATAGGGATTAGACGGTACGGTACGGGATGAGAGCCAGCGCCGTTCGATTCCCCTCGCCTCCACCATGCAAACCCACGAACATACCATTCGTGGTTGTGACTTGAACCATAAAGTTGCCAAAACAGCAAAGTTAGAGTTCAAGTCACACTGTTTCCCGTCAAAATTCCCGAAGAAGTTGTCCTCATGTGGAAAGCGCATGGGATACGACGGGGTGTTGGAATCAAGCGTGCTCGCTTACTTGTGGATATCGCCAAGACATCGATTGGATTATCCACAGGGCTGCAAATGGCGCGACAGGAAATTCGGTTTCTGCTGAGCCAGTACGACCTTATTGAGTCCCAGTTGGATGAGTTGATGGGACAAATTGAGGAATTCATGCGTAATGTTCCAGGCGCACAGCAGATGCTGTCAATACCGAGCATTGGCTTGATCACGGTCGCTGGATTTATTGCAGAGACAGGCGATCTGTCGCAGTACACAAGCTGGCAACGGTTGCGCAAGTTGGCAGGGTTGAACCTGGAGGAAAACAGTTCAGGCAAGCATAAAGGCCAGACGAAGATTTCAAAGCGAGGGCGTTCACGGCTGTGGGCCTTACTCTACAATTGTGTATTTCTCTTGGTGGCAAATAATTCACAGTTCCGGGCTCTACATCAGTATTTCAAGACCCGTGTGGATCATCCGCTCAAACCCAAACAATCGCTCGTTGCACTATGTGGGAAGCTCATTCGTATTCTCTTTACACTTGGCACGCGCAAAGTGGATTATGATGCGGCACGCGCTTTAGGGCCGGTGCACCAGGACTTACTGAACGTCGCCTAAGTCTAATAACTATCGTACCTTGTGCAAATTTACGTAGACACAAGAGTTCACTCACGACAAGGTAAGCACGGAGAAGCCGGTACCATTCATTTCATACGGGCAACGACCCTGTTCTTAAGCTTCACCGGCCTCCACCCTTTCGACAGGTAGGACGAAGGACTGTATACGGGCGAAACTGACCCAGCGAGATCTGAGAGGGTAAACCGCGAAAGGACATGTGGAGATCCAATGGGCACCCATATTTATGCAAAGAGAGCTTAGCTCTCTGTTTGAGTACACCCTCCTGCGCCAGAAAGAAACGGGTCTCTTATACCAGTTTCGAATGTACAGACCGATGTGTCAAATGCGTAATCGTGCGAGAGAGCGAGAAAACAAGAGATAATTGTACTTTACTTAGAGAGGTTGAGCTCTTTTCCTATGCAATCACGTCACTTTTTAAGCGAATCGTAAAAATCCCCCTAAAGCGTTGTACTGCTTACGTTTGCAGGTCTTTCATGATCACGCTATGAATCTTTCAGGATATAAGTTACTTCGAACCTGACTTCAATGATGAGGGTAATCTGTGTTGTCAGTCAGATCCGAAGTAACAATTTACACTGAGCCGAGGGAAGTATCGCTTAACTCGCCATGATTGCGGCTAGATCTTCTTCGACCGTTGTCATCGGTTTGATGTCAAACTTTTCGACGAGTACTTTTATCACATTTGGCGATAAAAAAGCGGGAAGTGTTGGACCAAGGCGAATTCCCTTTACACCGAGATATAAGAGCGCAAGCAGGACCGCCACCGCTTTTTGTTCGTACCACGCGATGTCATAGGCAATGGGTAATTGGTTGATGTCCTCTACTTCAAACGCACTGGCGAGTGCTTTTGCGATCATAATGAGTGAATACGAGTCATTGCATTGACCTGCATCCAGAACGCGAGGGATGCCTCCAATTTCGCCCAAGTTCAATTTATTGTAGCGGTATTTCGCACACCCTGCAGTTAGGATTACGGCATCACTGGGTAGTGCCTTTGCGAGATTTGTGTAATACTGGCGAGCTCGGTGTCTCCCATCACACCCGGCCATGACGACAAACTTGCTGATGGCACCAGTTTGTACAGCCTCGATCACTTGATCTGCGACGCTAAGCACTGTATGGCGTGCATAACCGCCAATGATTGATCCTTCTTCAAGTGATGTGGGAGCCTTGCAGGTTTTGGCCTGTTCGATTAGTGGCGAGAAATCTTTTTGCCCGTTCAAGGTGCGATCTGCAATGTGTGTGACACCAGGGAAACCCACCATACCTGTGGTATATACGCGTTCTTTATAGGAGTCTCTTGGCGGCACGAGACAATTTGTCGTCAACAGGACGGGGCCATTGAACGCCTCAAATTCGGACAATTGGTCGTGCCATGCATTTCCGTAATTTCCTACAAAATGTTTATATTTTTTAAATGCGGGGTAGCTGTTTGCCGGTAACATTTCGCCGTGCGTGTATACGTCGATTCCGGAGTTTTCTGTTTGTTTCAATAGATCTTCAAGATCTTTTAGATCGTGGCCACTGATGAGAATGCCTGGTCGCTGTCCAACCCCAATGTTTACTTTTGTTGGTTCTGGATTCCCAAACGCAGTGGTGTTTGCCCTGTCGAGTATTTCCATCGCTTTGATAGAAGTTTCTCCCGCCTTCAAAACAAGCCCCACTAAGTCGTCAACACTTAAGTTAGCATTAGTTGTTGCCGCAAGACTTTCAAAAATAAATGCGAAAATTTCTTCGTCGTGCGTCTGAAAGACGTCAGCATGTTCGGCATACGCTGCGATTCCCTTGAGTCCGTAAATGAGTAGTTCACGCAGCGAACGCACATCTTCGTTTTCCGTTGTCAGCACGCCAACTTGGTAAGCCTTTTGCAATAATTCCTCACGCTTGGCACTAAAGTAGGTGGCCATTTCTGGGAGAAGGCTGTCTTGTGCCCATTCGTTAGCTCGAAGCGTTGCACGAATTTTGCTGCGTAGTTGGTCGCGAAGGGAGAAAGCTGTTGCAATCCGATCATAGAAAAAATCATTGTCGAAATTGACATTTGTAATTGTTGAAAACAAGCTCTTCGCAGCAAAAAGTGCTTCATCTGCAATGGATAATTGCAGTTCACGCGCCTTTTGGCCATAGATGGCCATTCCCTTTAATGCATAAACAAGCAAGTCTTGCAAGGCCGCAACATCATCCGTTTTTCCACAAATTCCGACGGTTGTGCAACCTGTGTTGTTCGATGTTTCTTGGCATTGAAAACAGTACATATCCACTCAGTCCACTCCTTAGCGATATCTCCATTTTGTGCGAAAAATGCACATGTTTATTGTGGCGTAAGGAAAAGATGCTGTTGTGATATAAATCACAACAGTGCTTAAAGACTTATTTCCCGATCGCGTAAGATCGCTGCACGGGTGATTGGTTTAGTCACCTATACCTTCAATAAAATAGGTGTGAAGTCCTTTTTGTAGACTCACGAAGCCTTATGGGGAGCAGGCTGTTAATTCTGCAAAAGACTCTATATTATAGAGGTTGTTCAAAAAGGGCCGAGAACTCTGCGGCGCAGGGCTTCGGCTTGTGCTGGACATGCGTGCTCATGTCCCACCTATCGTACACTCCGCGCGCATGTCCAGACTTTACCAACCCCCTGCTTGCATCTTACCTCAACCCTTTTTGAACAGGCTCTTATAATGAATTCGGAGTTTAGTAACGGACTACTTTACGTATTCCTTGAGCGTCGTGTATCGAGGCCGTTCTCAGACGGTCAAACTATTGCCCCATTTAAGTACGGTTACAGTTGTTACATAGACCGATCCTTTCTTTTCTTCTTGACTCCATAGTACCACTACCTTCCAGTTTCTTATATATCCAGTGTATACATGAACAGAAAACTTCATATGACAAATAAAAAGGGCGCTGAAAACGGTCATGTTTGGGATGAATGTCGGAAGTGGTTCCGGAAGTGTTCATAATGACATTGACGGTGGGAATGCACTGTGGGCATTCGGACAGCAGCGCTCTAAACGATCGCTAACACCACTCGCTATGTTGGGCCGTTAAGAGGTGTGGGATTGTCGACGTGGATCGAAAGTTTAGCTGATGTTTGATCGCGATACGGTGTATGAAGGGGGCGGAGATTCGCGGTATGGCAAGGGCCGATTTATCTTACCACAGTCGTAAAGTGCTTTTATTTTTACCTAATGCAAAATGTGAAGTTCGACGTTCGACAGACCGGCGTAGTATGAAGTAATCTCAAAACCATGAATCTTCGCTGTCTGCATTTGTCTCACATCACAGCGTTGCCGCCGGCAAGTGTTGTCTCTACTGCAATTTTTCCCTTCTCAGTTCGGATTGCTTTTTTTCTATTTACTCAACCTATCTTTTGATTGTCGGCGGCGGTGTCATCGGGTGTGAGTTTGCAAGCATTTATAGTCGGATGGGCACCAAGGTCACCATGGTAGAGATGGCCGATCAGCTTGTTCCAGGAGAAGATATCGATATTGCT
>JAKACV010000079.1 GCA_021821085.1 Bacillota bacterium
GAAATCAAAGCATACACACGCTGGAAAACATCTTAATGAGCCTGTTCAAAAAGGGTTGAGGTAAGATGCAAGTAGGGGTTTGGTGAAGTCTGGACATGCGCGCGGAGTGTACGATAGGTGGTACATGAGCACGCATGTCCAGCACAAGCCGAAGCCCTGCGCCGCAGAGTTCTCGACCCTTTTTGAACAACCTCTTAATCTAATATAACCAATATTTTTTATTCGTAATTTTAACCCATTCATTTAAGCAATGCGCATTGTTGCGCAAGAGATTATCTACAGTTTTTCCGTGAAACTAAGAAAAGTTGACTTGCCTCTGTTCTATCTTTAAACGCTATTATTCCAAGTTCGTATGTCGCTTAAGGGCTACTTCATTAGATTGTTGCTTTAGTTGTGCATATCTAAGGCATACCGCATCTAAAATAATGTGTGCACACTGATCAAAAAGCGATCCTAAAGGTTGAACGGTTATTGCTTCATCAGACTTTCGAAACTTTGTAGCGGCTGAAATTGAGAAAGCATACGTGCTAACCCGCGCGAGCTCAGCATCCATATTAGAGGTTACAGAAAATAAATTGCAGCCTAGACGTTTGGCTCTCTTAGCTATATTCAAGACACTTTCTGTCTTTCCCGATCCCGAAATAGCAACGAGCAGATCATTAGAAGCTATAGCAGGTGTAATCGTTTCCCCTACTACAAATATTTGTGCACCTAAGTGCATAAGGCGCATGGCAAATGATTTTCCCATGAGACCGGAGCGCCCTTCTCCCACTACAAATATTCGTTCCGCAGTAGATAGGCCCTCTGCAAACTTATCAATTGAGTCTCCCTCGACATTTTCTAAGACTAGGGCAATTTCACCTAATATAGCATCTACAATAGACACCTCATTCTCCTCCATCAACATTAATGTTGTCATGATGTACAGCATGATAAAATTCCTTTGCCGCTTCTATAGGATTATCACTTCCTATAATTTGTGATCCTACGATGCATACCTCTACACCTAGCTTACGCAGTAAGGGCACATGTTCCAATCTCACTCCACCAGCCACAGCTACGTGTTCAATACTTGGATGGCACTTAAAGAAATCATGCACTTTTGTTTCAATATCCAAATTCCCACCATCTTTCGGCAAATGTACACAGAACAGCGCACTTTGAAATGATGTTAGTGCCGATATTCTTTCTTCCGATGTTTCAAGTAAATCAATCACAAGTGATTTCTCCATCTTATCACTCACACGATAACACGCTGCAACAGTCGAAGGAGCGGCCACCCCCATGACTGTTGCAAGATCAGCCTTTGAATCGTATGCAGAGAGAAATTCATACTCCCCTTCATCCATGGTCTTTAAATCGGCCAAAATGCTAGTTCCTTTTGCAGCATCTTTTAACATTCGGACTGACAATAAACCATATTCCTTGATGAGTGATGTTCCTACTTCAATAATATCCGCATAATCCCGTAATTGATGGGCTAAAGTAACTGCCACTTCAAGATTGATTCGATCAAGTGCGATTTGAAGTTTCAATTTCGATTATCTCCATTCCGTTCAAGGAACTTATGTTGAAACGTCTCCAATTCTACCCTTGTAGGTAAGCCATCATTATCTCCTCTTGACATTACTTGAAGAGCACCAATCGCATTGGCACAACGGACTGCCTCATTCAGAGGAAGTCCATCAAGCAATCCAGAAATAACGCCAACAGCAAATCCATCACCAGCACCCACAGTATCTATAACCCTTGGAACTAGAAATCCTGGAACTGAATATGTCTGCACTCCTGTATGAACAAAAGCGCCCCGGGGACCATCCTTCATAATAACGGTTTTCACACCAAGACGAAGATAAAATTCGCAGGCCTTCACGATGTCAGAATGCCCCGTTGCGACTTTTGCCTCCTCTCGTCCAGGTAAGACGTAATCACACAATGCAGCAATTCGATTGATTGTACTTATCATGGTTGCTTGATCCTTCCATAGTCTAGGACGCAGGTTGGGATCAAAGGAGATAGGAATATGAAGTTCCCTGCCTCTTTCTATTAAGGCTTCCATCGCATCTCGACACGAATCGGATAAGGCCAAGGGAATCCCTGTTACATGGATATGACGTGTCCCTGTAAAATCAATCTTCTCTATATCATGCTTTGTTAAATGAGATGCAGCCGAATCTTTGCGAAAATAAAATACCTCTGGGTCACCAGCTAAAACTTTTGACTTTAGTTGAAATCCCGTTGAATGAAGAGAATCTACAGAAACATAGGTTGTCTTGATTTTCTCCTGCTTTAGAGCATTCTGGATATAGATTCCGAAAGGATCTGATCCAACCTTCGTCACGTAGGCTACATCATATCCTAAGCGACTGAGTCCAATGCTAACATTCACCTCAGCACCAGCTAAAAACCTTGTATAGTGACTTATTGAGTCTAATGATCCCACTTCATCAGCAACAAACATCGCCATCGGTTCACCCATCGTTATCACATCACTCACTACAATCACTCACTTCGTTAGAATCCACTGCGATTCAATTTCATTGCTATTTCTTCAAATACACAGGGAGAAAATAGAATTCTGGATTGTAATCTTGAAAAATGCATAGCTCCTACCTCACTCGCCATGGTCCGCTGAACAAAGCTCACACTCCCAGATACATGATTACGCCGACACCATGATGGAAGATAACGTCTACTCCAATCCCGATCAAAACCCTCTAAAAAATGGAACATCTCATGAGCAATGACCACTTCTCTAAAACTTGTTGGCATATACGCTATAGGAATAATTGCGTATTCCACAATAAAATGCGCGACACGTTCAACAAAAGCTTCATTCACATATATCGTTTGCAATTCAGAATCATAATCCGCGAAATGTAAGTATTGATACAAAGTCTCGCTATCTGGTTGAGAAATAATATTCACACCCAAACTGCGACACAGTTCACTTGCAGTCACATCACCATCATGTTGCAGGATAGATTGATGAACGCTGATGGCGTACGCTTGGGCGGAGAGGATAAATTCCTTACAACGCCCAGTCCCCCACTTTCGTGCTGTAGTAAATCGTCCTAAAGCACACATATCATCTGTAGATCTTTCGCTTAACGTCCGTTTTTGGTTTTGATCAAGTGGTGCATAATGATTTCCAAATGAAGTTTCACCTTCATAATTACATGTCATTTTTCGCACCTATTAAAATTATCTCATGCTCTTCGTCTAATTGGGAAATTTCCGTAAACATTACCTGATCAATTTTATCCAGACTCGATATTCCTGAGTAATCCAACACACGCGAACCTACAAGCACATATAAATCAGGCGTTAACATCAAATTACTTTTGTACAGCGTACAACGTTCCCATAACTTGTTCAGTTCAACTTGAAGACCACCGACTGTAGTTATACTAATCATTCCATCGCGTCTCTGAATCTTAATAAATCCCTTCTTATCCACTACTCGAATCTGTTTTCGTTCAGAATCTTGACCACTATATACAAAGAAGCCTCCGCTCATCTGTTCGAGTCTAATGTCCTTTGCTGGCAGCACCATCGAATCAGCAGCAATTTCCAACGCCTCATCCGCAGTGCACTCTTTGAGGAGATCTGTGGTCTTCACTTCCGTGGATCCCGTCGCAATAGCCGTGACCTTTTGTGTTTGTGGGTCAATTTCAACATGAACTTCTATGCTCTCTTCCACTGCTCCATTGCTAATCGCCATATCAGCAGCCTCACGCTTAATTTTAAGAATATCTTCCGTTTTTGGATTCGGAATCACACGCTCAACAACATCGCGAATCATCGCCAATGCCACACCAATCGATGATATCACCTCTGCATTTTCTGGAATCTGGTACTTCAGATTCATGAGGTTAGCCGTATAAGGTAACAAGGCCGCCGCACCACCCCCGACACCTACAAGAACGATCTGCTCTTGTTCTATGCGGTAACGTGCAGTCAATTCATTAATCACGGCAATGACCTTCTCCGCTGATTTTTGTAAAATTTGTTTTGCCGTCTCTTCTACAGTTAATCCGAGTGTCTGCGCCAAGGGTTCCATCGCCTTACGCGCCGCTGTTACATTTCCGAAAGCATAGTGATCTGTGTTTACCAAGCCTAAAACATTTGCGGCACACGTATTTGTGATTGCTAATCCCTTGCCATCTTTACAGCGAATGACAACGTAGTCATCTGGATCATCCAACTTTGGTCTCATAAATTCAACGCACGGATCAATCACATCTTCCTCATCCGTAAAAACAGCATAACTCAGTCCCGCGATATGAGCACTTCGAGGCCCTACATCAACAATTCTTCCATGAGCAACACGTACCATGCTTCCCCCAGCAACACCAAGAACCCGTACATCAAGTGAACTAATATACGTTCGATGTCCACCTACAATGGAGTAATCAACTGCTGGACGGCCGTTCTTTATCACCCCAATGTTGGTGCTTGTGCCACCAACTTCAAAATAAACACCATTCGACGCACGTAGATACATCAAGGAACCCACGACACTCGCAGCTGGTCCAGACAACATGGTCAACACAGGGCGTTTTTTCATTTCTTCAATATCCATAACCCCACCGTCACCACGCATCATCATCAACGGGGCGGTAATCCCAGCTTTACGTACACTATCTTGTGTACTCCCCGCAGTTTCTAACATTTTCGGAAGGATGCTAGCATTGATCGCAGCTGTACGAGTACGAATTGTCAGTCCGTATAGTTTGCTGATGTCAGAAGCCAAACTACATGGTACACCAAGTTGGTCTGCCGTTTCATGAACAAGGTTTTCCTCATCAATCCGATCGACCCCAAATGCCTTACTGGCAACGATCACCTGAGCGCCTTGTGACCGTAACTCATCAATTGCTAGTCGAATTTCTACCGGGGAGAGTTGGGATTGCTTTCGATAAACCTGACTAGTTCGAATGGATTTCCCCGTACCAAGCGGAATATCTCCAATCCTTGTTTGTCTCTTCGCTAAAAAACCTTCAAAACCTCCCTTCCCAATCCCCAAAATCCCTACTTGAGCCACATCGCCCTCTAGTAGCGCATTGGTCGCCTGAGTGGTGCTATGCGCGATAAACATCACATCTTCAGGAAGAATTCCATTCTCATTTAAACATTTGTGGAATGCCTCGATAATACCAGCAGCTACGCCCAGTGCATGATCATGGGTGGTCATAACACTTGCCTTCCCCAAAATCTCATGGTTACTGTGATCAATAGCCACCGCCTTAGTATGAGTTCCACCAACGTCAATCCCGACACGAACACGTCGTTGATCCATTTAAAACAATCCTTTCATTGATCATGATAACCTAATAGTGCGATACGATTTCTCCAGATCATTAGTTACTTAAACATACCAACTGCAATAAGTTCGTTCACAATGACAACAATCCAAGCCCAAAACACTCCGGTTTTCAAAAACTCTTTCACGCTAATTTTAGAATAGTTAATCGCCCATAAATTCCAAGACTGGGTTGCGTCCGCAGAGATGGCCATTGAGATGGTTGGGATATATACCAAGGGCAAAAGTAAGACTGGACTAAACAAATTAAGCCCGGATAGAATTGCAATTGTCGCGCTACCAGCTCCCCAAACCATAAGTGGTCCACGAAATAGCGCTAGTGGCGCAAGAATTCCAAACGCAATTGCAATAATAAGAGGATTGTGTGGAATCAATGATCCAATAAGAGGTTGAAATATGTGCGCGTCCATGCCTGCAGCTTTTCCAAACATCGCCAATGTGAATAACATCCCAAGAAGTAGTCCAACATCTGCAACCCCGTCGTATAGAGTCTTTTGAACGAGTGCAACTGCTGCCTTCGGATGAAATAATTTTTTTGTAAAAAGAAAAGCAAGCAAAATAGCTAATAGAATAGCCGGAATCGGTTGCCATGCAAATGCAATTTCCATTAATACCGGTATAATTGGTACAATAAATGCAATCATTGGCGTATCTTCGATTACTGACTCATTGGGTACTGCCCATGCCTGAAGTAATTTGTTACTCCGCAAATTAAAGATGAGCATCGCGATAATAAATACCAGTTGAATACCCATGGCAACAAAGCCAAAATGCAACCACGAGGTACCGTACTTTACTGTAGGAAAAAATAATTGAACTTGTTTGAATAATACAACGTTAACGTACATTCCAGCACCAACTGCTAGTGTAAAAGAAGATACTGCAACTTTTTTCGGTACACCTAGAGACAATAATATCGGTAAAATTATGACTCCTATCGCAATAACGGCTCCAACACCAAACGTACTTGTGAAAATAAGACTGGTGACAATGGACAATAGAATTGTTATAACAAGCGGTTTATCGCCTCCAAGTTCAACCATTTTACGGATAATCGAACCCGCAATTCCTGTGTCTACAATCACACGTCCAAACCAACTACCAAAGATCACAATAACAGCAGTGACTCCGTAACTCTCTGCTCCTTTTTCAATCACCTGATTAATAGTCGTTTGATAGGGTATTCCTCCAATAATAGCCCATAAAATCGCCATAATGAGGAAACCTATCATTAGATTCCCGCCTTTTACGGCATAATACACAAGACCAAAGTAAGTAACTAACAATAAAAGTCCCAGAACCAAATCCATCTATCTCGCCTCTTTTCTCAATAATTGATTTGCATTACTATACTTAAGCCCTCTGCTGTATAACTGATCACCCCCTTCTTAAAAGAATCAAATCGTTCTTACTTCGTTATTGAAATTGACTCAATAATGAAATTTCATTTTTAACAACTTCATAGGGATAGCGTCCACATGGATATTCCAATGCGACTGGTATGTTATACGACAACAAAGATAAGATATTATGCCAAGGAACCACTCCTTTCCCCAATCTAACTGTCTGTGGGCGGTTCTCAATCATTTGAACATCCTTTAGATGGATGTACTTGATATACGGTGCCAGCTTTTCAACATTATTAATTGGATCCTCCCCAACCCAATACCAATTTCCTATGTCGAACGTGGTATGAATAGGTATTCCCTTTTGCTCACATTCAATCAAGAAGGGTAAGAGGTTATTGACCGTACCATTCACGACTGTCTGGTCATTTTCAACTGTAACTACCATGGGGTCACTTCCCAATACTTTATTAAGCGCTTTCATATCCTGAACACTAAATCCACGAAAATCCCCAAGGTTGAACTTCACCATCTTTGCCCCTAATTTTTCCGCCTCCATAAAATACCTCTGAACATGCGCCATATTTATTTCGCCATTGTCAAATAATCCATCCGGGACGGAATAAAAAAGGTCTACCCCCAAACTCTCCCCTTCCCTTTTCATCTTCTCAAACTCATTCTCGTCCCGAATAAATTCACGTCGCACCTCTACAGCATGAACATCCAACTCACTTAATGGCTTTAATAATTGAAGTTGAGTCGCCCCATCTTTAATCTCATCTAAACATACGAGTGTATTGATAACGAATCTTCCATTTTTCATGTGTGTACTCCTAACTTATTTCAATTTCCTTTCAAGGACTGAACAATTAAATTACATCGACTTTCTACTTCATTTAAATGAGATCTTTGAATTCCTTGCGTTAAGTAACTGCCGATACCAACAGCAAAAGCTCCAAGATCCATCCATTTCTTCACATTCGTCGGATCGATTCCACCTGTAGGAATAAAGGCTATATGGGGAAACGGTTGAAGTAGAGCACGCATGAATTTCGGGCCTAACTGATCACTTGGAAATAATTTAACAGCATCACTACCAGCTAAAAAAGCCTGATACGCCTCAGTTGGAGTCATCGCACCCAAGACGGAGAAAATACCTTTTTCACGACAAAACTCACCAACCCCATCAATAAGGCATGGTGTCACAAGAAAGTCAGCACCAGCACGAATCGCTTCATCGGCTTGCTTAACACTTAAGACTGTTCCAGCACCAATCACCGCAGTAGGAACTGTTTCCTTAATAAGTGAAATAACCCTCGTTGCATGCGGAATGGTAAAGGTCACCTCAATTGTTCTCCAGCCAGTGCCAAGAATCGTTCTACATAACTCAACTGCAAAATCAGTTTCATCCGATCGGATAACCGCAATCATTTCACCCTGTAATCGCTCACGAATTACCATCCTGCTCATTTTTACCACCTCATCTATAAATCGATTTAGTGAATCGGTACACAAAAACATGTTATAATTTAGTAGATCCTCGAATTATTAAAGATGAAGCTAATTCGATCACTTTTGCTCTCATATTTTTCTTTTGCTGAATCCGCCCGAGTAACCGCTTCGCCGCTTCTACTCCTACTTGATATGAAGGTTGTGAAATAACGGTAATTCCAGGAGGAACAAGTGACGTCCAACCCCAATCATCATATCCGCACAATCCTAGGTCCCTCGGCATAACTAAATTCAAGTTGGTAATGGCTTGAGCTAGACTAAGCATCATCACCCCATTTACCGCAAAAACTGCATGAGGCCCTTTATCTGTTCCAAGAAAGTCAAGCAAGGATGTCTGAACATCATTCAGATCAGAAAAAGAACATACTCGAATCCATTCTTCACAATCATGTTGGAAATGTTGCTTACAGGCATCCAAAAATGCCTGCATCCGAATCCGACGCGAACTGACCACTCCAATTTCCTCTGTAAAAAAACTAATTTCCTTAAATCCTGCCCGAATCAAATATTCTATCGTCTGATAGGTCATTTGATAATTATTACTAGTAACTGTATCAAAATAAAGTTCACTCATCGCCCGATCAGCTAAAACAATGGGAACTCCCTCTGCGCCTAGTTCAATAATAAATTCGTTGTTGTGCCCTGTAATATTTAAAATGAGCCCCTCTACACGATTATCGATCAGCGCCTCGATATATTCCTTTTCTTTAACTGGATCATTGTCCGTATTTGCAATAATGGTATGATATCCACTAGCCGTACACTGATCACCAATACCTTTGACAAGAATCGAAGCAAAGGGACTGCTGATATCCGCCACAACTACACCTATTAATCCACTGTGATTAGATTTTAAACTGCGCGCCAAATTATTCGGCCTATACTCCAATTCTTCTATAACAGTTTGTATCCGTTTTCTTGTTTCCTCCGACATAAACTCATATCGTCCATTTAAATACCGTGAGATTGTCGTTTTCGATACGGATGCTTTTCTTGCAACCTGATCAATCGTTGGTTTGTCATGCTTCGTTTGCATTATTACAACCTCGTTTATCTAGATGATTAAATCCAACTTACGAAACCGATACACACTATATTTTATGAATACTATACTTCCTTCAGAACAATTCGTCAACGGAAAATTTATAATTTCAAGAGATTGATTTAGACGCCTGTTTCTCTTGTCAAGGATGTTTTGACTCTTCCCTGGATTGTGTCAGAATCAATAATATTCAAGCTCCACAAAAACTTAAAGATTTAACAGA
>JAKACV010000001.1:0-26529 GCA_021821085.1 Bacillota bacterium
TTTTGAGCCATAGGCCCAAACATCCTGATATACTGCGGTATTCACGACTTTCTAGTGTCGAGAGCGGGACTTGAACCCGCACGGGTTACCCCACACGCCCCTCAATAGTGTGGGCATGAGCGAAAGTCTGTAACCCTTTGTGCAGCAACGGTTTTGAGCACTTTGGCGGCCCACTTTTGCCAAAGTCCCCACACGTCTCTGCATAATTTTAATTATTGTAAGGGCAAGTATACACTCCCGCCGACGTGTGGACAAGGGGTAAAAATAAAAATAAAGTCATGAAGAATCAACCATTTCAGCTGAGGCATTGAATCCTTGATAGTGGCCACAAATCAGCCACTTGGATATAAACACGATTTAACGTACCTGAAATCCAAGTAAACCTTCATCTCCCTTGTCGCTAAGCTCAAGCCGGATAAACGACTTAAACTCTTCTTTAAAACCTTCGGTAAAGTCATCCCAAGGAATGTCATCTCTATTTATTGTCATAATGTATTGAAACCCTAACCTCTTACTTTCACGTGCAGCTAGTTCGATCGCTTTTGCCTTTTGTCTTCCGTCCACGCCATCGAAGATAAGACTGTCATGAATGAGGAACTTAGGAAACCTATGATGGTGTTCAAGCTGCATGATTGTAAGATCATAGCAGAAAATTTTCATGTTACTTATACCTTGGCTACGTGCTCGGTCTATTTGAACACCAAACTTATAACCCGAAGGTGTCACCTCTATCAAGAGATCTCCTGGCTCTTGATAGAGCGCTTGAGAATTTTGATTGAATAATAGGATAGCCTGCTCAAATATATCCTTTCTTTCCATTAGGTCTCTTAGAGCTTTCTCAACTAGTTCGGATTTCTGTTTCTTAATTCGTTTCTTGCCCTCATCCATGTCGATTTTTGAATTATACTCGTCTTCAAGCTTCTGAAGCTCTGCAAGAGTCTTCAAATATCGCCCTTGCATAGCGGTGAAGTCGTCGAGTGCCCCATGACTCGAAAGGATGTTCATGATATTAGATAATTGCTCACTTAAGTTTTGAATGGCTTGCCTGCGCACTATGATACGCTTTTTTAGCATATCAATTTCCGTTAAGAGAAACTGTTGTCTATTAGAAATGATTTCTCTGTGAAATTCCTTCACATCGCTTAGCCGTTTCTTAACCAACTCAGGAAATATCACATGCGCTTCATCATAGACTCGTTCAACATCCAACTCATCGCTATTTCTTTCTTCACTCCGTACCGACTCATAATATTCAATCATTTGCTCATCAGTGACATTCTCGTTAGTAAGTTGGTGAATATTAGTGGTTAGCTGATTGGCCTCACTTTCAAGTTCATGATATCGCTCATGTACCCTGAAGGATTGAAGTTGCTCTAATTCTTGAGATACCCGTTGGCGAAGTCTGGTCAACTGCGCAAATAGATATGCCCTTGTCGATGTTTTCTTGTCAGAACGTTCACTGCTAGCAATCTGCTTCAATAAATTTATCTTCTTGTCCTCATCCCTAATTTGTTGCCATCTTCCGGCAAAGACCGGACTAAGTCCAAGTAAGAAAGTCGTGCTAACCTGTTCGTCCCAAGCAGATTGTTTTCTAGTATTCGCAAAGGGTGTATTATATGCATCCTTTCCTACTCGCACCAGATATGATAGAAGCGCCCTGAAATTCGGATGGTATTTTTCGGAGTTTGTGTTGTCTAAGTCGAAAAAGACATTCCCTGCCCATTCGTTAAAATCTCTAATAGACATCTCTCTTGGAAAGTCTGATTTCAACCGGGCATTAAAAGAATCATTACCTAAAACAGTTATTACTTTTGTTCCAACAGTTCTTGAAACGGACAATACTTCCGTATCGTCATGAAATTGAACATCAAAGCGATGCCCCTGTAACTCATCTTTGTTAAAGATCGAGTCCCGATCCCGTGATACATTTTTGCCAAGACAAAAATGTATAATTTCAAGAAGCGTTGTCTTTCCCGCCCCATTCGTCGTATCCCGATCTTTGGCTAAAACGTGCCTATCAGCCAAAATAACATTCAATCCGGTTGTAAAATGCGCCCGATTCCCACGAAAGTTAGAATAATCAGCGGAAATACGTTTAATAATCATGCAATCGTTCCTTTATGAGTAAGCCATCTTCGGTCTTTACTACACCAAGTAAGAAGAGGAAATCCAAGCTTGCTGTAAAA
The DNA here is from genome assembly GCA_021821085.1 of Bacillota bacterium. GTDB lineage: Bacteria > Bacillota > Bacilli > Alicyclobacillales > SLC66 > Sulfoacidibacillus. The sequence continues at coordinate 2,187 of JAKACV010000001.1, forward strand.
TCGAAAAAGGTCAGAGTTAATTGATTTAACGACTCTCTAGCATACTTACTCACACTTTCCCAAAGTGAACTAACAGTCTGAGGATGCTCTAGCTGCAGAATTATAATACTCCCGATTCCCACTAGAGACCGAGTGAGCCCTCTATGCTTGCTAGGCAGTATCACTTGAAATCCACCCGCCTTCTCGTTCGAAGATATCACAACTTGAGAAGAAATACCCGATAACGGCCAACGCAGCTCCTTGGACTTTGGCGTCCAAGCTACCAGCAGCTACAAATGCACACATTGCACCAAAGACGAGATCTGGCTCTCTCGGGTGCGCATATCTTAACTCGGAGTATTTTGCAACAACTGTCTTACGAATTTCTTCGCCAACAGATGAATCAGGGTGCATATTAATGTATGCATCTACTCTCGGCGCTCCACCCACACCGATCATTATCAGCTTTCGAGAGTGGACACCAAGCCTGTTTTTCAAAATCTTATCCTCAATAGGCAGAACATCATCTATCAATGTGTCATCATATTGATTTTTGGCAAGGAAGGATACAATTACCGCTAATTCTGCGTGTGTAAAACTGCTAACTTCGTTTTGTGATGGCACATGCCCAAGTACTTCCGAACGCTTTAAATAAGAAATTGATTCAAGAATGGTCCATAGCTTGTTTCTATTCCATTCGCTAATCGCTATTCCCGGATTAGCTTGTCTTAATTGGTCAATGTTCTTCCTAACAGTCGGTGGCAGACCATTGCATGAATTGTGGACAAATGTCCATTCACGTACTGAATTTCCCCATTTTTGAATGCATCCGTTAAAATCCTCATTTATCTTTGCGATTACCTTTCTATCCGTTAGCTCGTTTGGCGCGTAGCATTGATAATAGCAACCCAACATTCTCCCATCACATTTCCAATCCCCTTGATTTCCATATGGCCTTACTGCTTCGAAATGATCGGGAAATGCTCGTTCCATTATTCGTACAAATAAATCTTGAAATTCCATTCCGGAGGATTCCAAGACCTTGACTTGAAATGAATTATGATGAAATGCAAGTCTTACCTCATCCTCGGTCACTTTAACCACCTATCCCCTATAACGGAGTAGTAACACTATGTGTCACAATTTGAAAACCATTCAATGAAATCGGCTTACTACGTTTGTACATACACCGGCGATGGCACAGTCGGATACGCCCAAAACACATGCCGGAACACTAAATCTGCTTTGGCATCCACATCTTCATCCGTAAAGCTGTCTTCTGGTAACCCTGTCGCATCACTATACAAGAAATCGCGAATCGCCACCCGTACAGCATCACGGGTCGCTTCCTTATCGCGCCAGTGGTCAATTTTCAGCTTCTCTTCTTTCAAAATTCGGAGGAGCTCAACAGCCACTTGCTTTATGCGTTTTACGTCCTTCGCGGAGAGCTCCGGCTTCTTGAGAAGATCGAATATCGCCAAACTCTCCTCGTCCAAGCCCTCACGTACGGACCGAGTTTCTTCTTCATTCAGATCACCGACAAAATTTAATAGTGCTTCGAACGTCTTTTCAATCGTCAGCCTGTCTTTCTCTCGATTATACTCTTCTACGATCTCCTCATAATGCTTTTGGAAATCCGTTCGCAACGGATTTTGCATCAGCAACCGTCGTAGACGTTTTTCGATCACGCTTTTCAAATTCTGCACCGTCGTATTCTTGCTGGAACTTCGCTCAAATTCCTTGCGCAATCGCTCAAAATCAATCTTCGAGATGTCGTAGGGGGTAGTCGACTCGCCGATCCGCTCATCGCTTGTCGTGATTGCTTGGTCTACAACGCCATGCAACTTCTGGATGATATCCGAAATATCCGCCAAGTCTCGGTCTTCCTGCAAACTACGATAGACAATATTGATGGCGTCATACGCATTGCGATGCTCGTTGATGCCGGAGACGTTCAAGCACGCTTTGAATTTCTTGAAAACTTCCCGGCACATCACTTCGAAGCGTTTGCGGGTCTCATCATTCTGATTCGCCACTTCCTTGGCTGCTAAGATGGCAGCATTGCGCGCGAATCCCGTTTGATGAATGATATCGTCCAAGGGCGCATTGCCCTCATGCAAAAATGAGCGAACAAAGGCGATTGACTCCATCAGGTCAGCTAGCAGTTCTGCGTCGGGCTTAGCGGGATCTCGCCCGTCAACGTCACCACCATGTCCTTCATCCCCTCTGCCTGCATAGGTGGCCAGGGCAGCACGGAGATTCTTCAGGATTCCGCAGTAGTCCACAATCAGGCCATTGTTCTTGCCCTCGTTTTTACGATTGGCACGGGCAATGGTCTGCATGAGCGTGTGCGCTTTCAGCGGTTTGTCCAGATAAAGAGTGGATAGGCTCGGAACGTCAAAACCCGTCAACCACATCGCGCAGACGATGGCTACGCGAAAGGGATGAGACTCTTTTTTGAAAGCCGACTCGATGTCTAACCGTTTCTGGTCGTCCGTTTCAAAACCATTTTTGATCAATTGCCGATGAGGTTTAATATCGAGTCCCCATTTGCGGAATTTATCGATCTCGCCCTGTTCCTCACTGATCACAACCGCCATTTGCGTGTCTTTCATCCACCTAATTTGGCGCTGTTGGTAGATGACTTCTTGCGGATCGTGAATCTTGGATAAGTTCGATTCCAATTCCGTGATTCGCTTGTTCCAAGCAACCTGAATCAGGTTGTACATCCGCACGGAGGTGATTTTATCGATGCAAACCAACATCGCTTTGCCGGTTTCCCACGCATTGGAGTAATGAATTACGAAATCTTGCGCAATCTGTTTCAAGCGCTTTTCGGCAGTGATGATATGGTAATCTCGGCGGAGCTCGCGTTCCAGCCGTTCCTCTACATTGATGTCGTCGGTTTCGAATTCCTCCAACTTCTCCGCGATCCGCTCATTCAGATCATTCGTCGCCAGACCCAATTTATCCCCACGGGCATCATAATAAAGGGGCACCGTGGCTTCGTCTTCGACAGCACGTTGAAAATCGTATGTAGAGATGTAGTCACCAAACATTTGCTTCGTCTTTTCATCTCCCTGAAAGAGGGGAGTGCCGGTAAATCCGATGAAGCTGGCATTCGGCAACGCATTACGCATGTTGAGCGCGAGCAAACCGTATTGGGTGCGATGGGCTTCATCTGAAATGACAATGATGTCATCGCGTAGGGAGTAACCAGCGTTCGGATCGACCGTTTGATTGAACTTCTGGATCAGCGTGAATATGTAGCTCTTGTGCTCACTGAGAAGTTGGCGTAAATCATCGCCACTCGATGCCCGGCACAGGTCTTTTTCGTGATTCACCAACCCACTACCAGCGAACGTCTTGTAAATCTGGGTGTCTAAATCATCGCGATCTGTCAGGATCAAGAAAGTGAAATTTCCGCCAATTTTGCGATGCACCTTGCGGGTGAAGAACACCATTGAATAACTTTTACCCGAGCCTTGCGTGTGCCAGAACACACCGAGTTTGCCCAAGCGCTCGCGACGATGTCGAACCGAATCGATGGCCTGATTGACCCCGAGAAACTGATGATTTTGCGCCAGGATCTTCACCGTTTGTCCCGGCGAATCATCGAACAGGATGAAGTTTTCAAAGAGATCCATGAAATTACGTTTGTCGCAGATGCCCTTGAGAAGGGTTTCCATATCGACAACACCAAGATCGTTCTCGGCTAGGCGCTTCCAATCATAAAAATGTTCAAATTGACTGGAGAACGTTCCTACCTTGGCCCGAATACCGTTACCAAGTATGATGAATGCATTGTGATGGAAGATGTGCGGGATGGTGTCCTTGTAGTCGGACAGATTTTCCTCGTAGGCATGGCGCAGATCTTTTTGTACATTCTTGAGTTCCATGAAAAGAAGCGGAATGCCATTGACAAAACCGACAACATCAGCTCGTTTATGATAGATGTCACCGTAAATCCAGAGTTCGCGAACGCAGAGAAAGTGATTTTGAAGCGGATCATCAAAATCGAAAGCACGTAGACGTTGCTGCTTCAGCTCACCCTGCGCATTGCGATAGGAAACTTGTACGCCATCTTTCAGAAGTGTGTATTTCTCGCGGTTGGTTGCCAAAGTGGACTGGATCGTGCTGTATTCGACGATATCGCGGATAGCATCTTCATAGGCGGAATTGGGCAAACCTGGATTCAGACGCTCCAAACTCTCCCTGAGATAGCGGGTGAGCACGACATCCTTTCGGGAGTTGCGCCCAAGCAAGCTGTTTGGGCCGAAATCTTCGGTATTGTAAGAATAGACAGACTCCCAACCGAGGAAATCTCGCATATAGTCAGCCGTGGTTTGTTGCACAAGATTGTCTTCGGTCATCCGGCTCATATGGCAATCTCTCCGTTCATTAGACGAGGGAGTAGGAGGTCGCGGGCACATTCCAGTACGGAAATTTGTCTTAACAGAACCTTCGTTTGGGACAATATTACCTCTGTCTTTTCTGAGAACTGTTTTAGCAACGACTTGTCAGGCATAATAATAGGTAGCTCCCTAAATTTCCCCTTGCTTATCTCAGGATAGGTCGATCCCCCTGCGTGCGCACGTATCTCATCCACTCGGGATATGAGGTTTTGTAGCAAATACATCCTCAAATACCCTTCATTGGGAAGGATATTGATGAATCCCTGATTCGTGCACACTTCTCTATCTACAAGGGCAAAGTATCCAATTGAAGCACGGCTCGTCATCAGAATCGTGTTTGGGGGAACAAGTTTTGCCGAAGAAGAGCGTAATCCTGCTTCGGTTATTCTTGTTACTGAGTCTAGCAATGCGAGACACTTATTTCTTGTAACATCTGTCGGTGTCACCCACGTAATGTCTCCATTCTCCCAATACTCTGGAACTTTGGTAGAAGGCGTACCCCCACCAACAGTTTCACAGACATCCCGAAACAGCTTTCTTTCCCACCCCTTCGGCACGCCATCAACAATTTTTACGTGTTCATGGCCGGGAAACTGAAGATGCACGAACCATTCCTTGTAGAGCAACCGTGCTGCCTGTTCAAGCAGTTCGATCCGGCGACGGTTATTTTCGATGAGATCATCGTACGATTCTAGTACAGATAAAATTGTGAGCTGTTCTCTTACGTCGATCATTGGAACTTGGATACCGCCAATTATCGACGTATTTAAATTCAACATTGTTGTACCTACAGCGTTTCTTTCCAGCCATTCAACGACGTGGCGTAGGCCTAAATAGTAGAAGAGGAACTTAGATAGAAGTACATTATCTGAAACAGAGATTTTAATGCAGCCCGTTCCACACAAATAACCTTCATCATTGGCAGTGACGAAAGCACATTTCCCAATATCTCCTCTACGCGGAAAGACTATTTCACCTTTCTTTAGTTTGTGGCGAGACAGAGAATCTGCTTTCTCTTCAGTGATTTTCGCCACGGAACTGTGTGCTATTCTTCCATTTTTGATATCCTTCGGCATAACAACGCCTATGCCATCTTGGACATAGTCGTATTCGTGTAATTGAGAGCCGAACGGCCCGGTTTGAATAAGTCCTCCATATTTTTCAATAATGGAAGCTAGTGTTCTAAACTGTGTCATAACCCTAACTCCTTAAAATTCTCTGCAATACTAGAAGCTAAATTATTTGCTTCCTCATTCAACCCTTCCAACTCAATATGTATCTCCCGCAAAGCTTCCTCGAAGTCATAACCCTCATCTTGTTCCTCAGGCGCAACTCCTACATATCGACCTGGCGTCAGACTCCAGTCGTTCGCCTTTATGTCCTCCCGGTATACCAACTTCACCAATCCCGGCACATCGCGGTAATCTCCGTCCGGGAACCGCTCTAGCAGCCACTCGGCCTGACGGTAGTAGTAGCGAACGAGTTTTAACTGCTCGACAGCTTCTTGGCGGGTGGACTCTACCGCCTTTTTCGCACGATTGATATCCCCATTTACCCATAAACTGTTGTCCTTCGCGCCAAGCTCCTTCTCGCACATGTCGACCAGACGGTTGACCAACTTGTTGACGTGATCCACTTGCTTCATCAAATCTCGACTGTGCTGAGCCAGTTCGCCCATATGTTTCTCGGCTTTTTTCAAGGACGGCAAATCAAATTTCTGATTGGTCCAAAGTCGATCCTTCTTCATCGTCAGATTGAAGAATTGAGTCACATCTTCAGAAAACGTTGCAAAGGCAGATTCAAACTCGCTTCGAGCGTCTGCAAACCCGTGAGAATTGCTGGCAGAAACGGATGACGCGAATGGATGTATTCGCTCGCGCAAATCTTGCAGAGCGGACACATATCCACGTAACAGATCGATCTCGTTATCCTCTTTATCCCGAAGAAAATAGCAATGACTGGCTTCGACCAACGTTCTGTGCAAATACCTCGTCAACAGGTCCACAAATCGAGTGGTTTCTCCGCGATACAGCCACACGATGGCGAGCAGATTTTGCAATTGCTCCGGGCTGAAATCGTAAATTTTGCGTGTTACTTTGCGATAGACGTTGCGAGCATCCATCATCAGGACCTTATCCTGGTGCGGTTCTGGCTTGGCGCGATTCAGAAACCACAGTTCACAAGGAACCGTCCGGGTATAGAAGAAGTTAGAGCGAATCGCAATCATGACATCGACATGGCCGGTCTCAACGAGTTTGCGCCGAACCTCCGCTTCATCGCGCCCGGCGCTCGATGCCTGAGAGGACATGACGAACCCGGCACGACCGTGATCGTTCAAATAACTATAGAAGTAGCTGATCCACAGATAGTTACCATTGGACACCTTATCGTTTTTGTTGACGCCCGGAAGGCCGAATGGCAAACGAGGGTCATTCTTGACCTTGTCGGCATCCACTTCGTCTACGTTGAATGGTGGATTGGCCATGACAAAATCCGCTTTGCCACGCAGGTTGTGTGGATCTTCGTAGTAGGTGATGGCCTTTTGAATATCGCCCTCCAGACCGTGCACAGCCAGGTTCATCTTGGCCAGACGAATCGTGGTCGGATTTTTCTCCATGCCGTAAAAGGTCAAGCGTTCGGACGGATTCGCGTGCAGGTGCTCAACGAAATGAGCACTCTGGACAAACATGCCACCAGAGCCACAGGCGGGATCAAGCACAGTTCCGTCTTTTGGCTCCAGCACATTGGCGATGAGGGAAACCAGTGAGACCGGCGTGAAGAACTCGCCACCGTCATGAGCCTTTTGGTCCGCAAACTGCGTCAAGAAGTATTCGTAAATCCGCCCGAAAATATCGCCGGATGCTCGTTTCAAGGCTTCAGGATTCAGCGTGCGAAGCAGTTGGCCGAGCACTTCATTGTCGAGCTCTTGATATTCCGATTTCGGCAGTACACCACGTAAAGACTCATAGTCCGCTTCGATGGACTCCATAGCGTCAATGATGGCGCGGGCGCGATCATCACTGTCTTTCAAACCAACCAGATAATCAAATTGCGCAATTTCGCGCAGGAAGATTGAACTTTTTTGCGAATAGTCCTCTTTGGTTAGTTCGCGGGGACGCCCACCTCGGGTAGGTAGAGACGCAACGATGTCATCCTTTACGGCCAGAAACCGACTGTAGGCATGGCGAAGAAAAATGAGGCCCATAACAGGCATGAAATATTCGTTGCTGGCGTAGTTCGAGTTTGCCCGCATGGTGTCTGCTGCACCCCACAGGCGCTTTTCAATGGCTTCTATGTTTTCAAGTTGGGACAAGGGTATGTACCTCCAAGTTGATCGATGAACGCTATGTAATGAATTCATACACAAAGTTTAAATCATGACTATTTCCGTTGAATGACTACCTGGTAATGATGGGACAGCGTGAGCCTTGCCCCACAACAATTACTCGTGTAATTATTCGTGGTTTGTATGTGTTTTTCCTGCGTTCTGTCATTGTTTTACACAACGAATAAGCACTGACCACGTAGTAATGCCAAAACAGGGCAGTTGCCAGTGATGACATCTGCCCTATACCACTTTGCCTGTATGGAAACTGTGCTTCGTCTTAATCCAAGTAACCATTTTTCAAAAACTCCACGAAATCTCTTGCAATCTGTTCCGAAAATAAATGAGGAACCTCAGCGATAAGAAAACTAGCGTTTATATGATCAACATAAGGGAGGGAGACCACTCTTATGCCTTTGTACTCACATAATTCAAAATCGAAATCATTATCCGCGCAATACTTCGCCAAATCGCTATTAGTAGATGAAAGAACATTTCCATCAGGGGATGCTGGCTTAAACCATGTAGCATCAATAGTATTTGGAAACAATTGATTAACAGCGTCAATGACTCCCTGGTGCAGGTAAAGCGTGCATCCACCAATGTAATCTTCAATTCCGGCAATAATCATGTTCCTAGCAGGTATATTGCGTGCCCAAATTTCCTTCGATAGCACTGCAGCAAGTTGCTGATCACTAGTCAATTCCCCATAAAGATCGGTTCCCTTCGACTCATCGCGACTGTATTTCATTTCGTCAAGATACTCTGCATAATAACCCCGGTCCAAAATCTCTCGATAACTCGACGAGATATGAATCATGTAGGGGAAGGGACGATACCGTTTTACCAAAGTATCCGAAGTTCCGAAGACCTTCTCAGAGTCATATATTGAACGAAAAATCCCGATAAAATCGTCTACGGTTGGAACAACATAGCCAGATTCCCATTCTGCAAAATCTTCGACCTTTATCCCGATTTTATGAGCCATTTGTTCCTGCGAAAGCTTAGAAGTTTGCCTGAGACGCTTCAACGTCTCAGGCACATTAAAATCCTCCGTGAGAATCAGGCCAAGCACTAATTCGAAAAATTCTTCTTCGTACATTGTGCAACACTCCATTTTCATGTTTGCTAAGCCCATCATGACCAAATAGATTCAATTCAAAAATAGCGATTGGAGAATTATTTACACTTACTTCCTATCCCTCGGCCTACTGAGATTTAGCTTTCTTTTTGACATTGGAGAAAATTCCTCGTGCATTTCCGCCAGTTCCGTATCGAAAAAGTGGACATAGCGCTTAACCATATTTAAATCCTTGTGCCGTAAAGTCTTCTGCAGACTGAAAGCATCACCTTTGTTTAGAATCCAATGTTTGGCAAGGGAATGTCTGAAGGTATGGGGGGATACACGCACGTCTTCAATTCCGGCTCTACTCCCATACTCCTTGACCATGCGATAAATTGTGTTACGATTGAGCGGTTTACCGTCTACAGTGACAAAGAGAACGTTTGTTTGCACTTCCGTGCAGTTCCTTTCGATTAAATACTGCTTAAGTACTTCGCAAATTTGTGAGCTTACAGCGACGTTTTCAATTTTGCGGTTTTTTCCAAGTACTTCTCGCAAGCAATGATTTTTCAAGTCAATTTGATCGACGGTTAGCGTGGACAGCTCACGGAGTCGCAAACCGGTATCCAGAAAGAGCGACATGATTGCATAATCACGAAATCCCGTGAATGTCTTAAGGTTGCATTGATAGAGCAAAGCGTCAATTTGTTCTTCCGATAGTGCTGGAATTCCGTCGTCAGGTTCCACCATACGCTGGACGCCCAAAGCAGTATTAAATGGTGCGTATCCATGCGCTACAGCGTATTTCATGATTTGGCGCATAGTCTTGACTCGGCCATTTACGGTACGAGGAGCAAGTCGTTCGCGCATTGGATCAAACACTTGCGATTCCAGTTGCTCCGTTGTCAATGTAGCGATCACAGGGTCAACAGGGAGATATTTTGAGATAGCAGCAAGATTTTCTCGGTCGTGTTTAATGGTGTATTCAGAAAGTCCCCGTCGTTCCATGTCTTTCAGATACTCTTCTCTCAACTTTGACCAGCCATTTTCTGATTGGAAATTATTTAACATTGTAACAATGCGGTTGTTTCGTCGCATTGTCTATTCCTCCCTTAGCACATCGATGTGATATGCGTGTTATTTGACGGGAATTCTTTTGCATCGCCTGCAGTACAATGCATTGAGAAATCCTTATACAAAAAGCATACAGCATAGATTCGGATGCGAACAAGCGTTCCTTTTTTTCTCGATTTTTTATGTTTAGAAATTTTTATGGACAAAATTTGGTTATCGCAGTATAATGCAAAAATTTTTGTCCTCTTGAATTGTCCCCTTCATAACGCAGGACTCCTTTCATTCATTCGCATGATTTATAGCGGGCTAGCAGAGTGGGTGGATGAGTCCGGACTCATTTACCACTCCATCAATCCCCCTACATCCATTTCAGCATGGAACCTGATTTCTTCCAAGCTAATTCTAAAAGGTGAAAAATCAATCTCTTCAACGTCTAATACAGAAAAAAGATTGTCATCTTGAATAAGAAGGAAGGCGCTCGATTTAACGCTCTCGTTTGAACCGTTGAGTGCATGACAATCGTTTTTGTTTTTGTCCTGAGAATTGGGGATTTCTAGTTTAATAACTCAGCATTGCAACACAATGCGTAGCAATGCTCCCCGCTGAAGCGGGGCAACACGTTGTATTGCTACGGCATTTGTTTTTAAAGTGTAGCAATGCTACGAAATCGACTTTTTGCCCGTTCCGTAGCCGATTCGCTCCATAGGCACATGCCTAAAACTGGTAAATCAGATCAATTTAAGGCATATAAACTTTACGTCTACAGAACAATCCGTAGTAATGCTCCGGTTATATTCACTTCATGACTTCGCTTTACAACCCAATGCTACGCGTTGCTACGTACTGCGGACGGTATCTGCGATTTATCCCGAAACCAACTGTACTCTTCACGCGCGGGCGTGAACGGCTTGGCCGTTCGCGCCAAAGAGACCTTTACCCGTCCGTCAACGCCGAACGCACTTCTTCAAGTTTTGTCGTAACACGTACCAGCGCTCTCGACATTTCATCCAACACTTTGGGTTCAGGAGTAGCATCCGGAAGCAGGACGGCCATCAGTCTGGACTCCAGCCGTTTAATGGCTCGCAGATGTCGTTGCGTATTGCGATCCGCAACTGCCTTTTGAAATCTCGCCCCCGATTCTGCGGGCAATGATTCCGCCATTTTCACAATCGATTGACGCAATAGCTGGTCTGTGCCCACGACTTCGTCTACTTCATACTTCCGGTCGATCGCGTCCGTCACAGCATCCACACGATTTAGCGTTGCTTGATCCTCGGAAAAATTCGGTTCCGTACGTCTCTGTTTTCTTGTCGCCCAATACTCCCCAATCCACTCAGACACCAAGCTCTCCGCCAGAGCCGTTTTCGTGGAACCCGTGGAAACAGCTATCTGAAAGAATTCAGCCTGCGCATGTGGTGGAAGTCCGGCGATTCGAACTGCACTCTTAATCCCCAACATCTTACTGCTCACCAAGCGCTGAAAATCTGCCGACAATCGAATGAGACGCAAGTATTTATAGACTTGCCTGACACTGAGATCATAATCTCTGGCCAAATCCTCCATGGTTTGATCCTCGTCTTGATTCGCATGGTGGCCATTCTTCAAGCCAAACCGCTCCTTGATGATGGCCATCTGTCTCGCGACACGGATAGGGTCCGTTTCCTTGGACTGGCGTTTTCGGTTTTCATTGACTAAGGCAAACTCGGCTTCATCGTCGCCCATGTCCGACAGAATGACAGGGACTGTTTCCATGCCTAGATCAAATGCAATTTGCTGGCGCATATGGCCATCCAAAATGACATACGTTCCGTTCCTCACAAGCAAGGGAGTATGCATGCCGTTCTGCGCAATATCCTGCTTCACCCGCTCATACAGTCCAGGTATCTCTGCGATGCTTGTGTGGTAGTACCTATGTTTAGGATGCGGTTGCAACAATTTTGTCTGCACCATGGTGGTTGCCATCACTCCGTACCTCCGCTGGCGAGGTAAAATCTGAGCACGTCCAGCCTTTCGTGCCCGAGATCCATGGAAACCAGGATGCGAGCGAGTTGATCATGCGAATAATGCCGTCCAACTCCGTGACGAGAACCTGACTGCTTCTCCAACTGTGCCATTTTGCGCGCCAATTGTGCGGACTCACCTGTCTTACGTGCCAATTCCCTTTCCAATGCTTTGTAATTGGTTTCCTTGTATTGGTTGTATCTGACCCCTGAAAAGGCTTTGCGTTGTGAGTGGAAGTTTGCTCCGTACAGCCCGATCTTTTCTGCGTGCGCACGGTACAGATTCTCCGCCGTTTTTCTGGCTGTTTCCACGCTCTGCAGGCTGCCGTCCTGCCGTCTCACTTCAAAAATTGGACGGCCCGGTGTTCGTCCCTCCACAAGAGTGGCCAAATGACGCATATACGCCGGATCAACTTGCACAATACGATCCTTGCCACCCTTATCACCCCAAAATATGACACGATTTCGGTCGAAATCGATATCCTGTACTTGCATCATTAGTCCGGCAGTGATGCGTGATCCGGTTTCCATTCCAAACCGAGCCAACTCAGAAAATACTGTAGCATTGGGAGACCTGGTTTCTGCTAGAATTTGTACCATCCGCTCCGCTTCTGTCTGCGTAATGATTCGTCCCTTATGCGCGTTTTCCAATCGCCGGACGGCATCGATCTCCTTGGCGCGAGCTAGCAACTCGTCCTTGTTGAGAATGCGGATACGAGAACGTAATTGCTCTCGCGCCATATTTTGCAACTTGGTAAGGGCGTGAACATAGGTTTTGGCACTCCCTGCAGCCAATTCGCCTACCTGAAACTTGGAAAAACACTGTTCAATAAATTCGCGCCCATGGGCACTGGCAACAAATTGAAGGTCGGTGACTCCATGCCTTTCGTACACAAACCGCCCGAATGCGTCCGCAATGCGTGCATAGTTCTTTGTGGTCTCATGAGAATGTGTGTGCGTGCGCCGAAATTGATCTGTAGCGCTCTTTTTGGGCACCTTTTCCTTGCCACGTTTGAACACAAGTGCGATGTCGGCTCGAAATTGTTCCAGTGTTTTCTTTGCCACTTGACGACACCTCCTATGTGGTGTGAACCCGGTACAGAGCATGCAAACCCCCAAAACCTCTTTCCGGAGTTTGCGATGGCAAACCTCAATCCAGCTCGCCGGGGTCTGGTAATGACATCATTCTTTGAATGCTGTCATTACCAGACCCAACGAACCTCCCGTGAGTCCGTGCCCTGCGACACTGCTCACCTGAGTCTCAGCTCATTTCCCGTGCCTGCGACTGACCGGCCCGCGCCCGTGCGCTCCATCTAGCCTGCGCCTGCAATTTGGTAGGGTGATCGTAGCGACCACATCTTGTACTACAATGCCGAACGTGTTGCGGGAGTCGGCCATCCCAAGCTGAGTCTTGCGTATTCAATTGATGCTACTTTTTCTCACGTTCTCCTCTCGCCCGATCCGTCTGTGTGTTTCGCCACTGGCACCTGCACACAAGTTACTGTTACATCCGGTCGGTACTTACTCCCCTTAACCGATTGTGGCTGTTCATCCCTCGCGCGCCGGTATGTCTCGCTCATCGCTTTGCATATCCGTCGTTAACGCGCGATTCTGAATGGCAACTTCTCGATCCGGGTGAGTCTTACATGTGGCCAGCGTTTCGGCATTTGCGCTGGACTTGCATCCCTCCTTTTTTAGTGTGATGAACTGCAACTGCTGAACTGCTCTCAGCTGACGAAGCATGTCATCAGCCGGTGTCCGACGTTTGTCGGAGCGAAAAGGCGAAACGGTGATTTCTGCCTGACAACGCAAAAAGCGCTGTCCCGAGATTTACTATTCACACTGGTAAGGTGCGAATAAGGTTTCTCGTTACACCGCTGTGCTGACCATATCGATTCCCGAGGAACGGATATGGCGGGTGGTATGCGCTAGACAATGGGTCTACTATTATTTTCGCACGGGATTTTGATTCGTGCAATCAAGTAGAAATCCAATTAATTTTGCGTAGTCACGTGCCCCGTAGTACGTGGGTCCTGCATTCGCATTCATTAACCTCGCGGAACTCCATAATGCGATTCATTGCCCAAAGAAGTCGATTCAGATACGATGAAGTCGGATCCATAAAGCAATTGGTTACATTTTTCGAATCGGCAGTACAGGAAAACATGTTCTTGGGCTCACTGGGTGTGAGAACTTCGAGCGAAATCATCCTAATCAAGAGAGAGAGAAGGTTCTTCAATGCAGAAGGATGAAATCAAAGAGCGGATTGAGACTTTGGAACATGAGGTCTTCAAGTTTTTTCCTCAGCAATACATAAAAGATTTTATTAAGACTGCCAACGACATTGTTTCTCACAAACAGTTGCTACAGAGTGCTTTTCTAGATGAGTCTTCTCTGGAATATTTGGTAGACCTTATGGTGGATAACGTTCAAAAAAATCGTAGATTCAAGCGAGTGGCAAGTATAAAGGTTTTAAAGCAACTTATAAAGAAGTGTGATAGGAAAGAGAACTTTCAAACATCCTTAGCCAGAAAGCTATTCTATTTGTACAGGCATTTCATTTTTTCTGATAACGAAGCGATACAGTGGGCAGTCAGTATTTTTATCAAAGATGTAGTTTTGGATGATGCAGATGTTTTGTGGCTTATTGATAATCATGATGAGTCAGAGCACATAATAAATCGGTTGCTTAGATATCCAGTATACAACACCAAAATTTCCAAGTGGGCAGAGCGTGTATATAAAAATGGAGATTTATTAACTAGACAATCGGAAGTTATCGCAATATTGATCTCGGATGAGGTTCCAAATTACATTTCTGTAAATTCAGATGTATTAATGTGGGCGATATATCATTCAAAGTCCGACACTACAACAAAAGAACAATTGATCCTTAGTCATTTGGACTTCGCCGAATATGCAGGGGCATTGGAAGTCGCTCAAAGACTACACTTTTCAAGTGTGGCAAGTACATTATTGTCTCACTACATGAAAGTGGCTGACGCGAAGTAGATGAATAGGACGACCAAACACTTCAGTCGTCATACATAACGTAACGGTCGCCCCCAAGTTTATCGTACAGGGGTGCGTTCCCTGTCCCCGGTACACATGTTCGACGGCTAGATATGGATAAGGGAATAAAATCCCTGCATGTGCTCCCGTTGACCGAAGCGTATCAGTCAGTCGCTGGACGACCCACATGATTACACAGGGCAAGTGGGTAGATACTTGTAGATGGGACATAAAGGCTCCATAGTGCCATAACAGGGTCAGAAAGCGGTGAAAGCAAATGAAGTCGGATGCGAAACCAGTTTGTTAATTTCCACTTTCCAAATTGCCAAGCGGCATTATTGGCTGGGAGCGTTGTAAGAGAAGAAGCAACCAATGATTCTGACCTCGACATTGTTGTTTTCGACGACAATCAGGTAAAAACTATGCCTTATTTGCGCTAACCATCATTCCGGCGACGAAGCGAGCGAAACGTTTCAATTCTTCTGCGCCCATTTCTACTGTTCTCGACTCGATTCGGTATAAAAAATCCCAATCGCTCACCGGGATTCTTGACTTCAGTTGCTCAATGGGCCCATCTGGCGATCCATCACTGTTATCAGGTTGTCGATCTTGCGAGTAAAATTCATCTACCAGCTTTTCAGACAATAGTTTCAGCACAATATCACACATACAGCCCACTCCTTATAAAATTAATTCCAGTTGTCCTTCGCAAATACATTTAAAGTATTCAGCTTACCCCCGCCCAATGACGGGGGCCAAAATGTTCTTGGTCATCCCATTTTATCCGCCAAATAACTAGCAAATAGCAGTATCCAAGCATCCGGCAAAAATGGATACGATGCATTTGGATTTGGTGGAACGGCTACGATTTCGTGAACAGATGCAATCTCCTCAAAAGACATTCCGTTTCGAATTGACAATTCAATGAGACACTCTGCTCCGAAAGTACAAGGGCTAACATCCGCTTCTGTAACGAGTTTCCCAATGTCCGTAAAGACGGCTCCGGCAATGCAATTCGTATAGCTAGGTAGGTCATGCAAGGAATCAATTGCTCTGTGTGTCATCCGAATGATATCGTCTAAGTACTCGATAGATGCCACTTGAGGAAGCGCAAAACTCTCAACACCGGTGACTGCGTAATCGGATAGCTCTCTTTCTTGCTTCAACTTGCGAGTGATGTCTTCCATAGCCTTTATAGGGTTAGACCCCTGAAAAATGAATCGCAGGACTTTTAATACCGACCACAAATGTGCCAAAATCCCTGACGGATAGCGATGCCTGTTCGATAATTGATCTGCTGACTTATCTGCTGACTTCGACAGCTTGTCCCAATGCTCCTCAAGGCCATGGATGGCCAAACTGGCGTATGGATTGGGCAAATGCTTAATCTCATCGACAATTTGCGTGATACGTGACATTGTTCCATAGTAAGGGCCATTGCCACTCTGACGTTGGATGGATGGCGCGGGAAATTGCGATGCAATTTTTTCATAATCAATCGGAAGTATGACTTGTCTATCTGCCAAAACTGTACTCATAACCGTCATCATTTCAACCAAGACCTTTCTTGTGTTTTTTAAGAATATTCAGCCGAACAAGTTTTGCCTGTCACTGAAGATCAAAGATTATTTCTTTTACTCAGTTGTCTACTCATCCGATCTGGTCAGCCATGTATTGCGAAAAATTGAGTACCCAAGCATTTGACGGTCTGGACGTATCTCCTGAACCGACTAACACTGGTTTTGCAACAATCAAATCCAAAATGGGTGCAACTACCTTGTACGGAACGCCAATATCATCGGCTACCTCCATCAACGACTCCGCTCCATATGTCGTAGCACCAAATCGTTTATCCGTAACCAATTTACCAATTTCAACGTACACACCAGCTACAAAGCTGGGATAAGGGCAAAGTTCGTCGCCAGGACGTTTTAGGGCTTCCTGCGTTTTCGCGATGGTTCTATACATGTGATCAATCGAACCAGGAATTCGGATCACCATGTCCTCCCCGCCAGCAGCTACGGCGTTGGGCTGTATCGAACGGACAATCTCCAGCATGCTCCAAACGGGGTTTGGCGATTTCACATATAGGTAGGTGAGGACTTTTAGCAATGAACGTAGATGCGTAATAATTCCCCCGCCAAACTTGTGTCGCATGGACTCAGGATCGACAGCTTCGACAACGCGATCCCAATGTTGTTCCAGCCCTTGGAGTGCAAGAGTACTATAGGGTTCTGGCAGGGTTTCCAGTGCCAGAATACATTGCATCACTGTTTCCGCAATTCCAGTCTTTCGAGATTCAGTTGTCACAGGGATTACACCATCAAATTGGATCGAACTAAGGACCATCTGTCGTTTTCCAGAATAAAGTGGATATTCTTGAATATACCCATGTACGATGGCTTCGGAACCCCGGCCAATTTTGTCTTGCAACCGGTCTAAGTAACTGTCATCCTTTTCCCACATAACTCCCTGTAAACGGTCAGTTTCATCGCTCATATCGATAATCATGTACGGTCTACCATACTTTGTTTTTCCTCTACATGCCGTTTTGATATGGGTTCCGAGATTGGCGACACGATCACCAATCCCCAAATCCTCAATATCAACCGGACCTTCAGCCCGGCGCACAGCCGGTATAGGAAAACGTTTATTGATCCTCTCGAAATCGTACTCGTCGTAATCCTTGTCCGGCCAACCTTTAAGTACTTCATCAACTGTGATGGTCGTCATGATTATCGATCTCCTTCATTCCGGTACTTCAATCCATCGAGGAATCCTAGTCGATAGAAGTCTCTGCTGGCTACTTCGAGCAAATCGTTATAACTGTTGTCCAATTCCGCAATGGCATCCCGATGCTCTTCATCAATTTCCTTGATCAGATCCCTGAATTGAAAAAGAGCGATGGTCAGAGTTAGTGCATAATCCATGCTGATTTCGGGAGGAGATAGAGCCAGTCTTTCTGGAAACAATTGCTCCCACTCCACTTCAATGCCTGCTGGTGAAACTTCCTCCAATTGGTTTTTCATCTCTGTCTCTTGCTGATTCGTGACCTTGTCCATTATTGACAGGTCTCCTTCCCATTGAGTTATTGAGTGCGCCAAAGGTACAATAAGGCGAGAGACTTAGCGCAGACATTTGTTACTGATATGAGTAATTATATTACTGATATCAGTAATAGTCAACACTTTTCTGTTTTTATTTTTTCGCTAGGAGGAGGGAACGTGTGATAAAGATACATTTGAGCAAAATACTTGGCGAACGCCGTATGAGTCAGCGAAAATTAGCTGAGATAGGCAACCTACGTACAAGCACGGTTCACATGATATTTAATGAAAAAGCGCAGAGGATAGATTTTGATGTACTCAATCGACTTTGCAAGGCGCTTGATGTACAGCCAGGAGACTTATTTGAGTACATTCCTGATTCTGAGGATGACGAAGCCTAGGTCGACCTACGGCAGGATTTTTGCTTCTATAGGAGGTGGAGGGACTATGAGTTCAGAGAGTTCGTTAAATAAGGTACTGAGGCAATTTGAGATTGCCCAAGCAAATTTGTCTAAGTTGGAACGAATATGGAGGGAATTACATGAAATGATCCCCTCAGGCATCGTCTTCGGAAGCGATGAACAGTATGAGGGTAAGCTCCGTGCCTATATCGAAATAGTTAGTTCATTGCCTGAAATTTCGGGCTACAAACCGACAACGATGCCGTTGGACTTGGATGAAATTGCTCAATCGCGACTTGATGCCAACGAGATAGGCGATTTTGAAGCCCAAATGTATGTCGAAAGAACCATTGATACCCCAAGAACAGAACTACGGGAATATCGTTTCAGACTTCAGAATTTACGTAAGACGTTAGTCAGAAATGCCGTTTCAGAAACAATTGACAAAATTGAAAGCGCACTTAATAGACTCACGTTAACATACAAGACAGAAGAACTTAACGACGATGCTCCTCTGTGGCAAGCGTTACCCCATGACCTTAATTGGGAGAAGCTGAAAGATTTAGTTGATGAATTGAACGCACTATTAGAGCGTGTCCGGAAAGCGTCAATGAGCAGTTGAGTGAATGCATTTCATGACCAATCCGAATTACATCTATGGAAGTTAATTCATTGGAAATTGCATGTGCGTGAGATTCATACGATTCCATTGTACCGTAGGGCTCGTTTTGGGCGCAGTGTCCCCTTGGTCGTTATGTCCTTTCGTTGCTCTGTTGCGTCTACACTTGCACCAATCTACGCCGCTATACCCAGGACCAGTTGTTCGTACTGCGTATTACACATTTGTGTAAGTTGCTCCACGTGTTCCTGTGGCAACTGTGTCTCCCGAACGTGCGCGATTTGGGTGGAGATGAGTCTACTCATGTCCTGCATTGCGAAGAACGATTGAACTCTGTCCATTCCTTTGACAGGAACCTTTTTGTGTTTCATGACTGCGGTCAGTTGGTTTGATTCAATCGCGAAGGAAAGCTCAATTTGCTTTCGGAAGTCCAACATTCGTTCGTGTGTCGCTGTATCTTGTGGAACGGGACCATAAAGAATCGGATTTTCGTCGATCGAGAAGCTGAATTGTTTGTCGCATGCCCCTTGCAATGGGCAGCCCTGACAGTGTGACTCATCTCCCCGGAACCAAGATGTCGCCGTATCTGTATCAAACCCATCCCATACCAGACGGTGACCCTGTTCGCATTCTGGTCTGCCCAACTTATCGCATGCTTCAGGAAGTACTGTGTTACTTTTGAAGCCTGTCACCACGGCCAAATCATATTCATGAAATGCCTGCTTCTGGTTCTCTGCATCTAGATAGCCCAAATCCGCGACAAGGAACTGGATATGGAGTTCACTAACTTTGCGAGCCTCGTCAATGAGTGGCAACATGATTTTTACGTCATGGATATTGTTCGGTTTAAGGATGGACATCAGAGCGATGGGACCCTGAGATGTCGCGCAGGTGATGGTGTGTTTCCGATAACCGATGAAGAATTTGTTCTGGTTTGCCTTTTTCCTCTGCACACCGTAGGCAGCGTCTGGATCAGAGAATATCTTTTCGCAGTCACAGGAGTCCTTGTCCTCGCACCTGCAGCGTTTCTTCTTGTACCCATTCACATTGGCATAAATGGGTCTGGAATCGATTGCCGCCAAGGTATCCTGAATGAAACCCTCGATTTGAACGGCTTGCCGTACAAACTGATTACGAATTTGTTCGAATCGCTCAGGACCCACCTTGGTGCGAAATTCACTGAGACTTTGGTGAGATGGGACCTTTGCTGGATTCGGAACACCGATGAAGTTACGCCACGCTTGGTTTTTGTGATCTTTTAGTTGACGACAGAGTTCACGAAACGAAGTGATCTCCGGACGGGTAAAATACAGATAATGCATGCGGAAATAAGTGATGGGTGAAGCGGGTGTACGTCCACCGCTGTCATACAGAGGTCCAATGATATCTAGCAAAAAGGTATCGTCAATGTGGTCAACGTAATCGATGAGTGCGGGATCGAAACCCAAGGTGTTATAATAAGCGTACGGTAGCAGGTTCAACTGCAACCCCATAAAACGCACCTCCGAATTGGAAAATTGTTTGCCTTCGACAGCTACAATTTTACCATTTTCGAACTGGGGTGCGTTTTGTTATTTATACGAATTCAAGAGCTTTCCGGACACGCTCTATTAGGCGATTCTGTTACACGACCTAAACGTTGGGGTGACCTATTACGACATCTTAAATTTGGCAAGATATGCGATTTGGTTGATATTACAAAAACGGATTGGCCAATGGTCAAATCCTCCATATGGTCATCGCTAACTGAGGAAGACGAACCCATACCATCTGAAGTGACGGACCTGAGCCATTTGGTTGCAACTCATCCTTCGGGGCAAATTGCCACAAAGTTACTTTGGGACAATATTGGTGAGGATGAATTTGAACGACTTATCTTTGTACTCATTAGCTCAGTGACGGGATACGAAAACCCCGAATGGCTAATGAAAACCCGTGCAGCCGACCGTGGCCGTGACTTGTCTGTTACTCGCGTAATAATTGATAGCCTCAGTGGAGTAATTCGACAACGAGTAATTATTCAGTGCAAGCATTACCTCAAGACAAGCATCTCGGCAGAGGACATTGCCTTGTTAAAAGAACAAATCAAGTTGTGGGAGCCCCCTCGCGTTCATGTTCTAATTATTGCATCGTCAGGCAGATTTACTGCGGACGCCGTTAGTTTGATTGAACGACACAACGAATCAGATTCAGCTCTGAAAATTGAGATGTGGCCTGAAAGCCACATTGAGCGGTTATTAGCATCTAGACCCGCTATAGTTGGAGAGTTTCGTTTAAGGTAGAGAGGTGGTATTTGTTGATTTTGTTTTATAAAATAATTTCCATCTAGCGAATAAAAATGCTGGCCTTATTTTCCTTCTGTTATGTTTTGCGTTTTCATTCTCTTTAGTTGCATTCGTTTAGGACTCTCTCCATTTGGTCAAGATGGTAACAACTTGTCCAGATTGAGAGGGTGTTGTTTCGTGGGTAGATTTTTTGGAAAGAAAGAAAAATCAAATGACAGCGGTCGCTTTGTGTATCAACGTGAAGTTCGAATACACACCGGAGAAACCATTTGTACGGGGCGAGTAAAGTTTAAAGACCAGCTACCTGAAGCAAGGCCAACACCGAGACAACAGAAAAGTAAACCGCGCTAGATTGTCAATTAGATTTAAACCCTGTACCATGTTTCTTGGATATGGGGGTACGAATTGTGAAGAGGGTACTATATATTTGGTTGTTTCGTAGTATTGCGTTTATCTTTGTAGCATTCATTGTTGCTGGTGTTGTAAATGCTTTGTCAGGACAACCGATTATGAACCTTATCCACGGAATCATCTCTCCTTTTACGTGGTATTACAGCCTGATGCCTAGTGGGTGGGATGGCTGGAAGTTCATCTATGCGGGAGTAACCCTCATATTGGAATTCCTTTTACTGGCTGGTTTACTCGTTCTGATCTACGATTTGTTTCGTCTCGGAAATTCTCAGTTTTCAAATCACTCGATGACCGCGATGGCACAGATGCTCTCACAAATCGAAAGAAGTATTAGGGATGTCTGGGGTCTTCAACCGCATGAATGCCGATTCTATTGGCTCGCTGGTATCGACAAAAACAAAGGGTATGATTACTACACAGGACGTCATCAGCACTTGGATGAATTGGACAAACGTGTATTGTCAGATGCAATCCGTGAGGGGAAATCTCTTGTTGTAGAAACAAGTATGAGGCAAAAATACTCAACTCACCACGCCCAAGAATACCTGTTCATACGAAATGTTGGAGAATTGATGGTTGGCATGATGGTATTCATCAACAAGCCGGGAGTTGTGACACCGCAAAATGTCGATGCCTTTCGAGATCTGGTAGAAACTATCGTTTCACTCGACGGTACTAAAGAGATTGTGGTAGAATTAAGCAAGAAGAGGGGAGTGATTGTTGTATGAAAGCAACCTTACAAATCATCAAAGACGTTGTGCGTACAGCGATTACGTTCAATGACTTGCGTAAAGGACAGTCGTCTCGCAAGAATTTGGACAAGTCCTATGGCGGTACAGTTTATCTCAATTTCCAAATTCCAGATGCCCGTAAAGATTAACGCAGATTCGCATAGCACTATGACATCACGCATGACCTGATAAACAACTATGCTTCACTGAATTTTTACACACGCTTTCACAAATAATGGGGTTACTACTCTAACGGTAGTAACCCCATCATTTGTGAAAGTAACAGCCATTAACGGTGAATACGTTTTGACTCTTGATTACATCCATTGAGGTCTTTCCGCGCCTGTGAATGACTCACAAAAGCTTCGGCTTGCATGTGAGCCAAGCGCTTTACTTCGTTCGGCTCCAACTTAAGCGACGGTTTCGACGATTTACGATATTCCTCCACGTGCTTCAACAGCGGGTTCGGGCGTACACTTCTTCTCATCACCATATGCAAGTCCTCCAAGAATTACGTAGTCATAATCATCGATTCACAGATGGCCGGAAGCATCACTCCCGGCCATCACCATCACTAACTCAGCCGATGCTCCACGAAGCTAAACTTACTGTGCTGCAAGTTCACATCGTGCGAGAACATCTCTACATATATGCGAACCGTCTCCATACTGCTATGGCCAAGTATCCGCTGAAGAGAGAAAATATCCCCGCCAGCCAAAATGTAATATTTTGCCATAGTATGTCTGAAAGTATGAGGTGACACGCGAACGTTTGCAATCCGCGCCTGTTCCCCATACTGCTTGATGAGCTTTTGAATCGTGCCAATGGCAATGGGCTCATTGTCGATGGTCACAAACAGCGCGTCTGTGAGCGCGTTTCCGCGCTCCTTCGTGTATTTCTGCAGGACTTGGCGCATCTTGCTCTGAATGGGCACCAGACGCTGCTTAGAGCCTTTCCCATGCACGAGGACATTGCCGTCTCGGATATGCACATCCGCCATCTGAATGCCGACGAGTTCCGAAATTCGCATTCCGGTTTCAAGTAGCAATAGCATCACCGTGTAATCACGTAGACCCGTGAATGTGCTCTGATCCGGTTGTCGTAGCAGCCGTGCAATCTCTTCCTCACTGAACGCCTGGATAATGACCTTCTCAGCCTTTAGAACGGGCAAATCCGCGCTATAATCGCCGGGCAGGTAAGTTTCCCTGTGCAGGAATTGAATCAGCCCCCGAACGGTCCGAATCCGCCCATTGATGGTGTTCACCTTCAGTCCGAGTTCCTCCAGCATGTAGAACACGAAATGGTCCTTCAGAAACGGAACGGTGAGTTTCCGACAATCCTCTATCACCAAGCCTTGCATGCCCAAAACTTTCTCCAGGGCATTCAGATTCTCCTTGTGCCACCGCTGTGTCTGTTTTGCCAATCCCCGGACATCGCGCAAGAACTGGACCTTCGCCTCTGCCAACGTGATCATCCGCTCTTCCGGCACGGTCACCTCTTCCACAAAATCAACCGTATTTTTTCTTCGTTTTGCCATACCCACACTTCTCCTTTTTCGAGACGTGTGGGGGATTTGGCCCCTTTTGCCCCGCACTTCTGCTGGAGTGTGTGCCCACACGTACCCGCAAAATTCGAGGGCAAATTCCACCACAAAATGGAAGCAGGGTTCTTGAGCTCAAAGGCTCAAAAACCCTGCTACACTGCGGTGTTTCAGACTTCTTGGTGTCGAGAAGGGGACTTGAACCCCTACGGACAAAGTCCACACGCCCCTCAAACGTGCGCGTCTGCCAATTCCGCCATCCCGACATGTATAACCACATCAACTTCCATAATATATCCGATTCCGCGTGTTCTGTCAAGTTTGCAGTCAAGTTTGCAGTCAAGTTTGCAGTCAAGTTTGCAGTCAAGTTTGCAGTCAAGTTTGCAGTCAAGTTTGCAGTCAAGTTTGCAGTCAAGTTTGCAGTCGAGTTTGCAGTCGAGT
>JAKACV010000001.1:26629-120976 GCA_021821085.1 Bacillota bacterium
GTCAAGTTTGCAGTCAAGTTTGCAGTCAAGTTTGCAGTCAAGTTTGCAGTCAAGTTTGCAGTCAAGTTTGCAGTCAAGTTTGCAGTCAAGTTTGCAGTCAAGTTTGCAGTCGAGTTTGCAGTCGAGTTTGCAGTCGAGCAAATGAGCGTGCTTCCCCTCATTTTGGGGCTCTGTCGCCGGTGTCGACCACGTTCCACCGGGACTTACAGCACCGTTTTAGGTGAACTCACTTCCCGTAAAATCGGCTGAACGTTTCAAATGTGTATAGAACCCGTGCTACAAAGTGCCGCGTTTCGCGTACGGGAATATCATTGATCGTCATCTCTTCCCCCGACCAAGTTCCATTGGAAAGCCAGCGTTGTACGCGATTTGGACCCGCGTTATACGCGGCGATCGCTTCTGGCAAATTGCCATGAAACATCTGCAGTAAATAGGCTACATACCACGAGCCGAGTCGAACATTGACAGATGGACTCGCTAAATCAGCTCGAGAATATTTACTCATGTCCATTTTCTGTGCAGCCCAAGATGCAGTACCTGGCATCAATTGCATCAGGCCAATTGCCCCGGCATGCGAAACATCGTCCTCACGAAAATGGCTCTCCACCCGAACGAATGCTGCAACGAGAAGAGGGTTCACACGAGAAAGATTCGCTTCATGTTGTATCACTGGATAATAATAAATTGGATAGACAAGCTTCCAAAAAGGCGAAATAAATGTCATGACCACGACACCCACGAGAAGAGCTGTCGCCACAAGCGTTCGCATGCGAACCGCAAAAATGAAATTGCGCCCCATCACGGGCCAGTCGCCCCCTTAACAACGCACACTTTCTCATGTAACCAAACAGATGATTCGTCCGTTCATCTATTGTATAACAAAATCCTGTACCACGCTGCGATCAAACTTCCCATCTTCCCGCACCCCAGCCTGCGCTACATTCTCCAGATGACGATACAATTCTCTCGCCAAACGGGGAACCTCTTTTTCATCGCCGCTATTCTCGACAATTACATCTGCATGAGCGCGCTTCTCCTCAATAGAGAGTTGCGCAGCTATACGAGTATGCGCCGTGCCTTCGTCGTATCCATTACGCTTCATTAATCTGATCAACTGTTGTGCTGGGGGAGCATAAATAAGGACCGTCACATCCACCAATCGATGCGTCCCCCCCTCAATCAAGAGAGGCACGTCGAGAATTGCGATCCGAGTTGCATCGTTTCCCACATAGCGATTTGCACGAAGCCACATTTCTTCGCGCACAAGCGGATGAACGATCTGATTCAATTGTAACCGCGCCTTTTCATCGCAAAAAATAAACTGACCCAATTTCTCCCGATCAAGACGCCCATCCGCATGGAGATACTGTGCCCCAAAAACCTCGACAATCGCGCGCAGTCCACGCGTTCCAGGCTCGACAACTTCCCTTGCAATCACGTCTGCATCCACAAGATAGACACCCCGTTGTACAAGGGTAGTGGAAATTGAACTTTTCCCAGTGGCAATTCCACCTGTCAACCCAACAATCACAATCGATCCCCCATTCATTCAACTATCTACCACATATCTGTGGTCATCCACTTACCAAATGCTCTAACGCGGCTGTCTTTGACACTTCGGACAAAAATGCGTACCTCGTCCCACGACTTTCATTTTCACGATAGACGCACCGCAATTGACACACGGTTCCCCTGTTTTCCCATAAACGTTTAATGCAAATTGATACTGGCCTTGTTCGCCATATCCATTTACATACGACTTGACAGAGCTTCCCCCATGTGCGATAGCATCTGAAATAACATTTCGAGTTTCGTCAACAATGCAACGCAAAGCTCGTGCAGATAACGTTTCCGCAGAATGCATGGGGTGAACCTTAGCGCGAAATAAAATCTCATCGACGTAAATATTTCCAAGTCCAGCTACCATATGTTGATCGAGAAGCGCCGCTTTTACAGATGTAGAACGTCTGCTAAATGCGTCACGCAGATAGCGCGAAGTAAATTCTTTCTGTAGCGGCTCGGGTCCAAGCTGCACAAGCGGTGCAAAATCATGCAAGCCACTGGTGGGTAACAAATCCATCGTTCCGAATTGTCGCACATCCTGGTAACGCAATTCTTTCTCACCATCAAGGTGGAAAATCACATGCGTATGAGCCGTCACCCCTTCGCCAGCCTTATAGACACCGTAGCGCCCCTCCATGCGAAGATGTGAGATCAGTGTCTTCCCCCCGAGATCGATCAACAAATATTTCCCTCGCCGATGCACGTCAACAATCGTCGCCCCCTGAAGATCTGCCACAAACTCGTCGACACTGGGCGTTCGAACAATGCGCGGTAGGCGAACGTCCACTCGCCCGATGACCCGTCCTGTAACTAAGGTCTGCAGGCTGCGACGCACCGTCTCGACCTCTGGTAATTCAGGCATAGCAACGTACTCCTTTATCTATTTTGCATCATACCAAGTTGCACCGGAATGGACATCTACTTTGAGTGGCACCGACATGGTCGCAGCACCCTCCATTTGCCGCCGAACAAGCTCTGTAAGCGATGTGAGCTCATCAACAGGGCACTCAAAAATCAGTTCATCATGAACTTGCAACAACATCTCGCCCTCGAACCCTTCCGTTTTCATATCGCGCAACAATCGTACCATCGCCACTTTGATCACATCTGCGGCTGTCCCTTGAATCGGGGTGTTCATCGCCGTACGTTCCGCGAAACTTCGTTCATTAAAATTGCGACTATGAATCTGCGGCAAGTAGCGTTTGCGACCAAGCAATGTCTCCGTATATCCAAGATCCCGCGCTTTTTGCACCGACTCAGCCATATAGCGTTTAACCCCAGGAAACTTGGCAAAATACTGTTCAATGAACTGAGCAGCTTGAGCCCGCGAAATATTCAAATTCTGCGACAGTCCATAATCACTAATCCCGTACACGATCCCAAAATTGACCGCTTTAGCTTGTCGTCGCATGAGAGAAGTTACATCCTCCGGTGCGACTTCAAATACATCACTCGCCGTTCGCGTATGAATATCCATATCTGCTAAAAATGCTTCGATGAGCGCCTCATCTTGCGACAAATGAGCAAGAATACGCAACTCTACTTGTGAATAGTCTGCTGACAGCATCACCCATTTTGCGTGACTTGGTACAAAGGCAGAACGCAACCGTCGTCCCTCTTCCATGCGAATCGGGATGTTTTGTAGATTAGGATCCGCACTAGAAAGCCTCCCGGTGGCAGTCATCGCCTGATGAAAAGACGTATGAACGCGCGATTGCGGTTGACGAACCACACGCAGCAACCCTTCGACATAGGTCGACTGCAACTTCGTCAACTGGCGATAGTGTAGAATGTGCGTCACAATATCACTGTGCGGGGCTAATTTCTCAAGCACATCCGCACTTGTCGAGTACCCTGTCTTGGTCTTTTTAACTGGAGGCAATCCCATTTTCTCAAATAGAATTTCACCTAATTGTTTGGGCGAATTAATGTTGAATTCAACCCCTGCGAGTGCGTAAATCTCACCTGTCAGGCGTTCAATTCCCGTAGCGAGTTCTGCCCCGATTTCCCGCAGACACTCCGTATCCACTTTCACCCCATATAGTTCCAATTTTGCCAGAACTGCGGCAAGCGGCAACTCCAACTCCTCATACAAAGTCAGTAGCTGATAGGTAGAAAGATCCGCGCGCAACGTCTCATAGCCTGCATATAGCCGCGCGGCGCAGTAAACCAGCGCAGCCGACCGCATGCTGCCACCCTTTTCAATTCCCATACGCACCCACTCAGGAGTTTTGGCGTCCAACTGTGCTTTCTCGATCACATTCAGCAAAGTCGGTTCCCCATCTGAGGTGTGAATAAGGTATGTGACGAGCAATGTATCAAATACAGGTGCAATCGTCTCCAACACTTCATTCGCCAAACCAAGAGACACACTGTGCACCATGATCGCTTTGGCGTCATAGACCACCTTAACTAATTGCTTATTTTGCAAAATTGCCCGCAACGCAGCCCGTTCAGAATCAACGTGCAACTGTTCTTCCGATATAGGGACATAGAAGGCGCCGTCTTTGCCAGCAACCGCCATCCCCTTCCAGTCACCCGTCTGGTAGACGCCTTGCAAATCAAACAATAAAGCGCAACGTTCTCCCATCGACTTCATTCGATCTGAGAGCTGTGAGAGCGAAACTGTCTCTATCACCTGTTCTGCAACAGAAGTCTGTCCCATTTCCGATCCACGCAGGGGATGGAGTCCATCTCCACCATCTGCCTTCCCTGAAACCGCGTGATTCTCCTTTTCGATGCGAGCCAGCAATGAACGAAACTCATAGCGCCGAAAAGCCTCACTCAATTCCGCAAGATCATAGCCCCTATACACAAGTTCATCCAACGAAGTGGCAAGTGGAACCGTACGGTCAATTGTCGCTAGTTGCTTTGAAAGCAACGCTAACTCATGATTGTCGCGCAACCGCTCCTGCAATTTTGCACCGGATACCTCCGTCGCATGCGCCAGTACTTCTTCGACTGTCCCATACTGTGTAAGCAACTTAATCGCAGTCTTTTCCCCTACCCCTGGAACACCTGGAATATTATCCGATGAATCTCCCATCAAAGCTTTTAAGTCAATAATCTGCGTTGGTGCAAGCCCATAACGTTCCAGAATTGCCCCCGGATCATACCGCACGACATCCGTTGTGCCCTTGCGTGTCATCCCTGCAGTAATCCGCTCCGACACAAGTTGAAATAAATCCTTATCGCCCGATATCACAAACACTTCATAATTCTTTTCACCCGCTTGTGTCGCAAGCGTCCCAATAATATCATCCGCTTCATACGACTCAAGCTCAAGCGATGGAATCCGAAAATGACTAAGCAGATCGCGCGCCATTGGAAATTGCCCAATCAGTTCAGGTGGTGTACTTTGTCTCTTCCCCTTATACTCTGGAAAAAAAGCATGACGAAAAGTCATCTTCCCTTTATCAAACGCCACAGCGACATGACTTGGCTGCTCATCTTGAAGCAATTTTAACAACATTGTTGAGAATCCATAGATCGCATTCGTATATTCTCCAGACGCTGTTGACAACAATGGCACACCATAAAATGCCCGATACAACACAGAATTCCCATCAATTAATAATAATTTCTTTCTCGGCATCTGCCCGCCCTCATCGGCCAACAACATTCACTCCATTTCGAAAAACAAATCCGTTCAACATCCCTTTCGTCATTTTACCATACTCCATTTGTGCGCCGATACAAGAAGCGCTAACTCCTCCCACTGCTCAGTAAGTAAAACAGTTGCGAAAAACCATGCAAAAATGCTCATAAACAGACCTCCGCTAAGTAATGAACTCATCCCCAGACGATCGCACCAAATAGTGCCGATCAGAAGAAACAATCCGCTCACAGAACAACCAAAACCAATGTGGCGCTTCCCGCGATGCAGTGTGATTTTGAGTTGACTGCGATCCTCCAATAATGTACCTGCTACGATCAAGGATATCCCCGCGCCAATCCATATTGGATTCATGCCAAGCCAAAAATGAACTGACTTGCCGAGAATGACATGAGAGCATTCCAGCCAAATCCACCCACACCTTACTCCAAGGACCATCGACTACAGAATCGTGCGTTCCTTGACCATTGACCATTGACCACAATAGAAAAGTGATTGTTGATCCGACAATCACGGCATTGCGCAAAGTGATTCCGGAGACGTCCCATCACGCCAAATGTTCTGGGCGCAACAAGACATAAAGCACTATTAGAGGTTGTTCAAAAAGGGTTGAGAACTCTGCGGCGCAGGGCTTCGGCTTGTGCTGGACATGCGTGCTCATGTACCACCTATCGTACACTCCGCGCGCATGTCCAGACTTCACCAAACCCCTGCTTGCATCTTACCTCGACCCTTTTTGAACAACCTCTATAACCAAAGAAACTAGAAAATCACCCCGCCACACTCCTGCACAGGAATCTCTCGCTATTCAAGATATGAAACGCATACAAACAACAAGCGATTGCAATCCACATCATCACCCGTCCTGCTGAACACCTCGCTCGCAGTACTTTGCTCTTTCTCCATTATCTACATTCTTACGCAACTGTAAAACAAAACGTGGGTGTATAGCGGTCTATTCCGCCATACACCCACTCGAACACACTTACAGATTCTTAATCACCGCATCCGCAAATTCTGAAGTTTTCACTTCTGTTGCGCCATCCATCAATCGTGCAAAATCATACGTGACAACTTTTTGTTCGATCGTTTTTTGTAGTGATTGAACAATCGCGTCAGCTGCATCCTGCCACCCAAGATGCTCTAACATCATGACGCCAGATAAGATCACTGAACCAGGATTCACCTTGTCAAGATTGGCGTACTTCGGTGCAGTTCCATGTGTTGCTTCAAATACGGCATGTCCGGTCACATAGTTAATATTGGCACCTGGGGCAATTCCGATGCCGCCAACTTGAGCTGCCAATGCATCAGAGAAGAAGTCGCCATTTAGGTTCATCGTAGCGACCACTTCGAATTCTGCAGGACGTGTTAGCACCTGTTGCAAGAAGATGTCCGCGATGGCATCCTTCACGATAATCTTACCCGCAACTTCTGCTGCTTTTTGCGCCTTATCCGCTTCTTCAGAACCAGATTTTTCCTTAATCCGGTCATATTCAGACCAAGTAAAGGTCTGTTCTGCAAATTCTTGCTCCGCAAGAGCATATCCCCAATTTTTAAAGGCACCTTCTGTGAACTTCATGATATTCCCTTTATGAACTAATGTGACACTCTTGCGATCATGCGCAATGGCATACTCAATCGCAGCGCGAACAAGTCGTTCCGATCCTTCTTTTGATACCGGCTTAATCCCTATCCCAGACGTTTCCGGGAAGCGAATCTTCTTCACGCCCATTTCATTTTGCAAAAAGTCGATGACCTTTTTAACTTCTGGAGTACCTTGCGCCCACTCAATGCCAGCATAAATATCTTCTGCATTTTCGCGAAAAATCACCATATCCACTAACTCCGGACGCTTCACGGGAGACGGAACCCCTGTGAAATACCGGACAGGACGTAAACAAACATACAGATCAAGCTCTTGACGCAAAGCGACATTTAAACTCCGAATGCCCCCGCCAATTGGCGTCGTCAGAGGTCCTTTAATACTAACGAGGTATTCACGTAGTGCAACAAGAGTATCGTTTGGCAACCACTCGCCGAATTTGTTATACGCTTTTTCTCCAGCATACACTTCGAACCATTCAAGTTTCCGCTTGCCGCCATAAAGTTTCTCTACCGCCGCATCTAACACACGAACAGAAGCCCGCCAAATATCCGATCCCGTTCCATCACCTTCAATAAATGGGATAACAGGGTGATCAGGAACATGCAGACCTGTGCTTCGCATTTCAATCTTATCACCATGAATTGGCATATCCAGCTTTTCAAACATGGACATCCAGAACAACCCCTCTCTATGTGAAAAATATAACCCCGTTACATCTATACAGCCGATCTCTTCAAAACCAGTGAATATCATACCACACGGAATACCACCAATCAATCATTTTTTCCGCACTGTGAACCTATGTTTCATTGAGCGAGACAGAGGCGCGATGTATAGAATGTACAAAGAGTACAATTCCTACACTTACCATCACCGCACCTGCATACCATAGACTGGGGATTGGAGTGCGAAAAATAAGAAAAGCGAGAAACGTCGCCCCAATCGGCTCACCGACAATACTGATGGCGATCGTAGAGGCTGGGAGATGTTTTAGCAACGTATTGAATAACGTGTGTCCAAAAAGAGTTGGAACAAATGTTAACAATAAAAATAGTTCCCAATCGCTACGCGGATAATCCACAAGCGAATGTCCACGTCCTAGACTATAGAACGCTAACAAGACACCCGAAATCACGTATACGAGGAAACTATAGTGCACAGACGACAATCCGCGTCGCAGAGTTTGTCCAGCCAAAAAATAAACGGCAGTAGCTGCTGTCCCGAGCAATGACAACAAGTCACCCAAGAGAGCGGTCTTCCCGGCATGCAGATCATGCCATCCAATCAATGCGGTTCCAAAAATTACAACAGCCGCAAACAAACACGTACGAATCGCTACGTGTTTTTTAAAAACAAAATAGTCTCCAATCAACACAAAAATCGGTTGTAGAGTCAACACAAGTGTTGAACTTGCAACCGATGTGTAAAACAGAGAGTGAATCCAAAAAATAAAGTGTACAGCAAGCGCGACACCACTTACCAGAAGAATCAACTTCTCACGCACAGTCATTCGCCGTAAAGCAGCACGTAATCCAGACCATGCAAACGGCGCAAGCAGCACTGCCGTCATGAGCATGCGATACATGGCCGTTATGGATGCTGGTGCTGTCGTCATTTTGATAAAGATCGCTGCAAAAGAAATTGCGACAATCCCGATACCTAACCACATGTAGGTAACGATGGGTCGAGTCGATGAAGACATGACTCATCCCCTCCATCTCCACAAGTCTTGACTACTCCCTTATTCACCGATGAGTACGCGATGGATGTGAGGAGCGAGATGAGCAACACGAATCGGTTTTAGTGTGCGATCTGTAAAAACATGCTCCGTTTCTCCCTGGGCCAATCGCTTCCCATTAGCCGATAATGTTACAACATAGCTAAATGTCACACGCAGTCCATTGTAATCCTTTAATTCAGCGTTCACAGTTACCCCATCGTCGTAACGCGCAGATTGTATATAGTCGCAGCGCACACTCAACACAGGGAGCATGATTCCATGCTCCTCAAGTTTACGATAGGACAAATTCGCCATCCTCAACCAATCGGTGCGTGCTACTTCAAACCACTCAATGTAGTTGCCATGCCATACAACGCCCATTTGATCTGTTTCCCGATATCTAACGCGAAACTCTGATTGCGATCTTGTCACATTCATCAGTTTGTCCCTCCCAAATGCTATTTTAGCATGGGAAAAGGCTCTCTTTTCAGTACCGATTATGACCAACTATAAAACTTGCGTTTTACCCCGATACAAAAATCCGCGCGCTGAATCTACCGTGATAATCTCTCCATCCATCACAGCTTGCGTGACTCCAGTTGCACCTACGATTACAGGAATTCCGAGCGATAATCCCACAACAGCCGCATGCGAGGTCAGGCCACCTTCCTCCGTGACAACTGCCGCCGCCCGATCAAACGCAGGCATCATATCACGATCAGTCATGACCGTTACGAGAATGTCTCCTGGCTCAAGACGATTGAGAATATCGGTAGCCTTTTTCGCAACCACCGCACGCCCCACGACACTTTTTGTACCAACACCCGTCCCGCGCACTAAAACATCACCAATTGTGTGGATTTTCAACAAATTAGTCGTTCCCGCTTCTCCAACGGGTACCCCCGCCGTAATCACAATCAAATCTCCACTGCTGACAAGTCCACTTGCAAGTCCACCATCCACCGCCACGGCCAGCATTTCATCAGTCGATTGCGTAGGTTTTACAAGTACAGGGTAAACTCCCCAACAAAGCGTGAGGCGGCGCGCGACCGCCGCATGCGGAGTGACCGCGATGATCAGGCTTTGCGGTCGATGCTTCGAGACCATGCGAGCCGTAAACCCACTCTCTGTTGACGTGACTATTGCGCCAGCCCCCAATTCCTGTGCCACACTGCGCACAGCATTACTAATCGCGTCTGTCTGTGTCCGTTGCACATCATTACGATGACGTCCCATCACCTCGTGAGTCTCCAAAGCCCGTTCTGCACGCAGCGCAATTTGCGCCATCGTCGTCACCGCTTCAACTGGGTATCTCCCTGCCGCCGTCTCTCCGCTTAACATAATCGCATCCGTTCCATCAAAAATAGCATTCGCGACGTCTGTAGCCTCCGCCCGTGTGGGTCTTGGATTTCTTTGCATCGAGTCCAACATTTGCGTCGCAGTAATCACTACTTTCCCCGCCTTATTGCACCGTTCAATGAGTAACTTTTGTGCAATGGGAACTTCCTCCGTTGGAATCTCAACACCAAGATCCCCTCGCGCAACCATCAGTCCATCTGATACTGCAATAATCTCATCGATCAAATCGAGTCCCTCTTGCGCTTCAATTTTCGAGATAATATCGCACTGTATATGATGATCTTCCAGCAGTTTGCGGATCTCCAGAACGTCAGAAGCCTTGCGGACAAAAGAAGCTGCAATAATATCCACACCTTGTTCAATGCCAAAAAGAATATCTTCGATATCTTTATCTGTAACACCAGGCAACCGCAGTCGAACACCGGGAGCGTTGATTCCTTTACGGTTTTTCAGCGCTCCCCCATTGGTCACGATACAATGAATTTCTCGATTCTCGACCTTCTCAACACGCATACCAATCAGTCCGTCATCAATTCGAATGATCGAACCCACGCGAACATCTTCTGGCAATCCATCGTAGCTAATGGAGATGCGCTCCTTCGTACCCACGATCTCATCTGTCGTCAAAATGATCCGGTCTCCGTCGTTCAGCTCAACTCCGTCATTCTCAATCAAACCCGTCCTGATCTTAGGTCCTTTGATATCCAACATAATGCCGACAATTTTGCGTTCCAATCGTGCGGCCTCGCGAACCGTCGCAATCATTTTGCGATGATCTTCATGCGTTCCATGCGAGAAATTCAACCTTGCAACATCCATTCCAGCACGCACGATTTGCCTCATGACCGTTAAATCGCTTGTAGCCGGGCCCATCGTACAGACAATCTTCGTCTTTCTCATCTGCTTCACTCCTCCATAGGGTTAAATCGAGAGAATACCCGCTAATTCATAGATCGACAAATCCACTTCACGTGTTGTTTCGAGCGCTTCATTAATATCAGTTGCAACTAGTTTTTTCCCTTTGATGCCAATCATCTTGCTCGTCTCCCCCTGAATCAGCAAGTCAACAGCCATGGCCCCCATTCGCGATGCTAATGCGCGATCATACGCCGTCGGCGATCCTCCCCGTTGCAGGTGACCAAGCACCGTTACACGCACTTCCCACCCTGTACGTTGAGCGATTTGTTCCCCGATTTTCATACCCTTCCCCACGCCTTCAGCAATCAAAATGATACTATGGCGTTTCCCCCGCTCTACACCACGTTCTAACTTTTCAAAAATTTGCTCCATATCAAATGGGGCTTCCGGAATCAAAATTGACTCTGCTCCACCTGCAAGTCCGGAAATCACCGCAATATCACCCGCATTTCGTCCCATGACCTCAATAACAAACGTTCGTTCATGAGACGTCGCGGTATCTCTAATTTTGTCAATCGCGTCAATTGCAGTATTAATCGCAGTATCAAATCCAATCGTATAATCTGTACATGGCAAATCATTGTCAATCGTACCCGGTACACCAATGGTACGCACGCCGCGATGTGA
Source organism: Bacillota bacterium (assembly GCA_021821085.1). GTDB lineage: Bacteria > Bacillota > Bacilli > Alicyclobacillales > SLC66 > Sulfoacidibacillus. Next base: position 38,042 of record JAKACV010000001.1, read on the forward strand.
CAAAGCACGCGCACCACGAAGTGAGCCATCACCGCCAATGATAACCAGGCCATCAATTCCATACTGGCGAAGCATTTCAATCCCTTTTTCCTGTCCTTGATCTGTTTGAAATTCTGGACACCTCGCCGTATACAGTTTCGTTCCGCCACGCTGAATAATATCCGCAACCGATCCAAGATCCATTTCACCGATCTCTCCCGCAATCAAACCCGCATAACCATGCCTAATTCCGGAAACCTTAAGACCGTGATATACACTTTTTCGCACGACTGCGCGAATGGCCGCATTCATGCCGGGCGCATCGCCACCGCTAGTAAGCACTCCAATATGTTTAACTGAACTTTTCTCACTCAGATCTTCTCGTTCCTGTTCCATCTATTCATCCCCCAATCTCCTCATGGCACCACATGTTGAGACCCTAATGGCCTTTTTATGTCCCGGTAATGTTATACTCATTACTATCCAGTAATGAGCTCTGCCCGATCAACTAGAAAAGTTGTGCAACTTCACCCCGTTCGCGCTCACCTGTTCCCCATCTGCAGGTGTCTGCACGGAAGGATGTTCGACCTCCGTAAAGACTCCAATTTTGCGATACTTTTCATAACGCAATACAGGGAGATCCTCTTCTGAAGTTTCTTTAAGTTTTAATAAAGCACGCCATACAGCTTCTTTCACCGTGGCCACCATGACCGACGGATCGCGTTGTGCACCACCAAACGGCTCTTGGAGAATTTCATCCACAATCCCGAAACGAAATAAATCTTGCGCCGTAATGCACATTGCGTCAGCCGCGCGTTGCCCTTGCGTCGCATCTTTCCATAGTAATGCTGCCGCGGATTCAGGAGCAATTACCGAATAATAGGCATGCTCCAGCATTAAAATGCGGTCGCCTATACCAAGTCCGAGTGCACCACCGCTCCCGCCCTCGCCCGTCACAACGCACACAACCGGTACAGTAAGCGCCGCCATCTCAATCAGATTGCGTGCAATCGCTTCTCCCTGACCGCGCTCTTCCGCCGCAGCACCAGGATAGGCACCCGCTGTATCAATAAAGGTCACAATGGGACGCCCGAATTTTTCTGCCTGCTTCATTAAACGAAGCGCCTTGCGATATCCTTCTGGATGCGCCATTCCAAAGTTACGAAAAATATTTTCCTTTGTATCGCGCCCTTTTTGCGTGCCGATGAAAGTGACTGCAATGCCCTCCATGCGCCCAATCCCGCCGACAATCGCCGCATCATCACGAAATGAGCGATCGCCATGCAGTTCAACAAAATCATCACACAGTCCGCGAATATAATCGAGCGTAGTTGGGCGCTCTGGATGACGCGCAATCTGTACCTTTTGCCATGGAGTAAGATCGCGATAGATCGCTTCCGCAAGACTCTTTGCTTTTGTTTCAAGCGTTGCTACCTCTTCACTCATATCGATGCCCTTCTCTTCTGTAAAACGCTTTAGCTCATCTATTTTCAATCGCAATTCGATGAGCGGCTTTTCAAAGGGCAGTTCGATTGCCACTCCATTCCCCTCCTTCAGCATGTATCGAAAGAATCGTAGCAAGCATTGCCCGTAAATCTTTTCGATGAACAACCTGATCAATCATGCCATGTTCAAGCACAAATTCTGCCGTTTGAAATTCATCCGGCAACTTTTGTCGAATCGTTTGTTCAATAATACGACGCCCTGCAAACCCAATCGTTGCCCCAGGTTCCGCGAGGTTAATATCACCTTGCATCGCAAAACTCGCCGTTACGCCGCCCGTAGTTGGATGCGTCAAAACGGAAACATAAAGAAGTCTCGATTTCGCCAATCGCGCCAACGCGGTCGAAACCTTCGCCATCTGCATCAAAGAAAAAATACCCTCCTGCATCCGTGCGCCACCTGAAACGGAGAAAATCACCACAGGAACCGAACGCTCAATTGCTTGTTCCACAGCCCGAGTAAGCTTCTCCCCAACAACAGAACCCATACTCCCCATAATAAAGCGCGAATCCATTGCCCCAACCACAACAGGGAACCCACCAATTGAGCCGGCTCCTGTAACCACCGCATCCGCAAGTCCTGTTGCCTTCCTGCTGCGTTCAACACGCACCGGATAATCCGGAAACTGAAGTGGGTCACCCGATAAAAGGTTATCATCAAACTCTTCAAATATCCCCTCATCAAGCGTAACTTGGATACGCTCTTGCGCAGTCAACGTAAAATGATATCCGCAATGCGGACATGTTTTCACCTGTTTATCTAATTCTTTAGCAAAAAGAATCTGTCCGCACTGCTTACACTTTTCCATCAAGCCTTCTGGAACTTTGTCACGAGCGCTTGAACTCGATGCTACCGTTGCATACCGTTTTTTCTTTGGAAATAGGTCCTTTAACACTCCGTCACCTCAAGGTTTATGAAACTTCAATTCGACAGAGAAGAATGCAAGATGTCGTTCAAGGCTTCGCGTACATCTTCAAGCTCCGACTCAGGCACCAAAATCTCGAATTGTTGCTTGGACACACTTAACTGTCTACGCTTAACCAGGAAACCTTCGGTCACTAGTTTCTCGCAAATCTTTTCCGCTAGCCGCAAACTAGGCGCTATGTAGATAACCGTCCACATATCGTTCAATGACCTCCTAGTTGGCCCCTCATTCAATACGTCCATCTTAACACTAAAAATTGAACAGGTGCAACCAAGCACTAGCTTCGAATACTCGCCATTTGGCGCGTGCGTTCTGCGATTTCGCGCGGATCTACCCGCAATCTCGCGACGCCACTCGCAAGTGCAGCTTCAGCTACAGCTTGCGCCACTTTCGGTGCGACCCGCACATCAAACGGCTGAGGAACCACGTAGTCTGGTTGCAAATCTTCCTCAGCAATCAGACTCGCGATGGCATAAGCTGCCGCCACCTTCATCGGTTCATTGATGGTTGTCGCGCGCGTATCGAGCGCCCCGCGAAAAATACCTGGAAACGCCAAAACATTATTCACCTGATTGGGATAGTCAGAACGCCCCGTACCAATAATCCGGGCTCCTGCAGCCTTAGCATCTTGCGGGGAAATTTCTGGATCTGGATTCGCCATCGCGAAAATAATGGGGTCGGTCGCCATGTCTCGCACCATATCCTGTGTGACTGTCTTGCCTACTGAAACGCCAATAAAGACATCTGCACCTTGCATGACTTCTGCCAGCGTACCTGTGCGGCGCTCGTAGTTTGTATTTCTTGCAATCCAATCCTTTAGCGGATTCATATGATCTCGTCCCTCAAAGATGGCGCCTTTTGTGTCACACATCACAACGTCTCGCACACCGCAAGAAAGCAACAGTTTCACTGTAGCAATACCCGCTGCACCGGCGCCACTAACCACGACACGAATGTCTAACAGATTTTTCTTAACGACCTTAACAGCGTTAATCAGTGCAGCAAGGGTTACGATCGCTGTCCCATGTTGATCATCATGAAAGACAGGAATGTCGAGTTCCTGTTTCAATCGCTCCTCAATTTCAAAACACGCGGGAGATGCAATATCTTCAAGATTGATTCCGCCAAAAGAGGGTGCAACCATTCTCACAAAATCGACGATCCGATCCACTTCATTTGCCGAAATGCATAGTGGCCAAGCATCAACCCCAGCGAAACTTTTAAATAAAACCGCCTTCCCCTCCATTACAGGCAATCCAGCAGCGGGACCGATATTTCCCAGACCCAAAACAGCCGTTCCATTGGACACCACAGCAACTGTATTGCCTTTTGCCGTATACTCATAGACCAAATCCACATCACGATAGATCTCTTTACACGGCTCAGCTACACCTGGGGAATAGGCTAGGCTTAAATCCTTTGCATTTGCCACAGCGACCTTTGTCTGCAGGGCAACCTTTCCTCTATGTTCTCTATGTAATTGCAGTGCTTCCTTGTACAAATCCATATGTATCACCCTTCCATCAACGCCATCATCAGTATCCGTTTTCACATTTGCGTGTATTTTATTATTATATCATGACGACCTTCAGAGAGTGGAAGTAAATTGATCGGTGCGGATTCACATCCTCACCATCGTTGAATCGCGGTGCATATAGCAATCAATCGCGACTTCTATACATCATAAGGACACCAACTTTGAACACTGTTAAGATCTGCAACGCCCTGCCCCATTTTCGGAGCAGGACATCTTTATGATTACTACGCAACGTCTCCTAAGTCCATTGCTACATAAGTATCGCCAATTACCGAATTTGCACGCCACGTTGACCCACCATAAGCCGCAATGCAGCGATCAAATCTTCTGTTGGTGCCACTTGCACCACGTCGAGTGGTCGTTGCTTTCCGCTCGCATACACAAGCGTAACTGGCATAGACCCTGCATGTGCGACAAGCGTTTCACGCAAAGCCCGCAGTTGAGCGTGATCCCGCTCAAGTGCCTCATGTACCTTTATATATAGACGTTTCTCACCCGCAGTTCTCGTTGGTCTATCGCGTTTCTTTTGTGGCGCGTGAATCTCTGCCTGTTCATGTGATTTAACAAAGATCCAACCCTTACTACGACTTGCATCCCGTTTCACAGTCACGCTAATCATTGCTTCAAGTTGCAGGTAACGCTGAACTTGTCGAAACAATGTTGAGAATACAACCACTTCAATTCGAGCTGTGCGATCCTCCAACATGAAAAAAGCCATCATTTCGCCCTTCTTCGTAACGACCGGACGAATTGCAGTCACCTTTCCAAGTACCTGAATGACCACATCTGATCCATCCCGACGCGTATCTGCATACTCGATCATCTGCTGCAAAGTGGAGAGTTGGAGTCGCGCTTGCGCTTCACTCACTTCTTGAAATGGATCGTAGGAGACCGGAAACCCTATCAACTCACGTTCCCACTGTGCACATTGTTTTGGATCGTCTGGAAGAAGTCCCACTGGCTGATCGATCGACTGCGTGTGAAGACCTTCTACAAGTCCAGTCATCGTCAGTTGTCCGCCGCGCCCACCCGCCTTTGCAGAACCTGCTAATCGTTCAATCTCCACCAGTAGATATTGACGAGACAGGCCAAATTCATCGAGCGCGCCACTTTGTACTAAACTTTCTACGACTCTACGCGTTAGTGCACGTGTGTCTATCCGCTCGTAGAGATCGATCAGTGTGCGAAAAGGACCATCTTTTTCACGCGCATACAAAAGCTGCTCCACTACCGCCACTCCGACATGCTTCACAGCAGAGAGTCCAAGACGAACAGCAATCTCCCCATTTGGCAACCGCTCCGGTACGCATACATCAAAACTATGATTGACATCCGGACCCAATACGCGAACTCCAGTTCGCATACAAGCTCCTGCATATTGCTCAAGCTTTTCTGGACGAGACACAACATCCGTCATCAGTGCAGCCATAAATTCAGCGCGAAAGTTCGCCTTAAGGTAAGCTGTTCGATGCGCCAAAATCGCATAAGCTGCCGCATGTGAACGATTGAATCCATAGTCTGCAAAACGGACAATTAAGTCATAGACTTGATTTCCAAGTTGTTCTGAATGCCCATGTGTCAAACAACCACGAACAAATGCCGCCCTCTCTTGGTCGAGTACATCTCGTTGTTTTTTACTCACGGCACGGCGCAATACGTCAGCCTCGCCAAGAGAAAATCCTGCCATTGAAGCCGCAATTTGCATGATTTGCTCTTGATACACGAGAATTCCATAAGTCGATTTTAAAATCGGTTCTAATTCGGGAACTTCATAGACAACGGGGATGTCCCCACGACGCGCTTTAATAAATGTCCCGATTTGTTCCATCGGACCAGGGCGATAGAGTGAAACAACAGCGATAAGATCTTCTAGCGTCGTTGGCAGAAGTTCTCTTAACACGCGTTTCACACCGCTCGATTCGAGCTGAAAACACCCATCTGTATCGCCTTGCGCCAATAAGTCGAGCGTTTTCGCATCCATGGGCAAATCTGAAAAGTGGATATCAATTCCGTGCAGACGCTTCACATAGTTTTGTGCGCGATCGCAAATCGTCAGTGTGCGCAAACCAAGGAAATCCATTTTCAGTAATCCAATTGCAGCAATGTCATCCATTCCATATTGGGTGGCAACAACCTCTTCCCCACCACGCATTAGCGGAACAAGTGTAGTCAGCGATTCACGGCTAATCACAATACCTGCAGCATGCAGCGACGCATGGCGCGGCAATCCTTCAATCCGCAGTGCAAGATCCACCACGCGCTGTAAATGAGGCATGTGCGTGAGCAACTTACTGATTTCCGGCTCTGCAGTGAGCGCCCCTTGAAGTGTCATCCCAGGAGTCGCCGGGATTGCTCGCGCCAGGCGATCAATGTCAGACTGCGGCGCGCGCACGACACGCCCCACATCACGAACAGCGGCACGTGCAGCGAAGGTACCGAGCGTTCCGATGTGCCCCACATGATCCCGCCCATATTTTTGCGACACATACGCGATGACTTCATAGCGCCGCTCCGCCTCAAAGTCGATATCAATATCCGGCCAGGAAACACGTTCAGGATTTAGGAATCGCTCAAATAACAAGTTTTGTGCAATCGGGTCAACATCCGTAATCGCCAATGCATAGGATACCAAACTACCTGCCGCCGACCCCCTTCCGGGACCGGTGGAAATCCCCTTTTCATGTGCATAGCGCATAAAATCCCATACAATAAGAAAGTAGCCCGCAAATCCCATCCGAATGATCACCTGTAATTCTCGTTGAAGACGCTCCTGATACCTCGGATCATCTGCCACCTTGCGCCATACAAGTCCCGCTTGTGCTCGCGCCGTAAGTTCGTCTTCTTCTCGTCGACCTTCTGGCAAAGGGAAATACGGCATAGACCACTGGTTGAGTGGCAACGTGAATTGCGCTTTCCGTGCGATCTCAGCGCTAGCATGTAGCGCCTCCGGATATTGCGCAAACAGTTTTTCGATGTCCGCCTGTGTGCGAAAATGAAAAGTGGCTCCTGCATCCCGGGCATGTCCTGCCGCCTCCATATCAATCCCTTCGCGGACTCCTGTCAACACGTCAAGTACTTGCAAATCTCCTTTTCCTACGTACCGGACTTCACTTGTCGCAACAAGAGGAAGATCCATCATTTTTGCTAATGTTGCAAGAAAGCGATGTTCTTCACGCTCGCGCAAAAGTCCCTGTCCCTGCAACTCAATATATACGTGATCGGTGCCAAATATCTGGATCAGGTGACGCAAAGTGCGTTGCGCATGTTCCATATGGTGCGCGTGCACAGCCTCTTGCAGCGGTCCCTGCGTCCCACCCGTAAGACACAACAGCCCGTTTGCATACTCTTCAAGTTCCATCCATGTATTATATATAATTCCATCCGCTTGATTCAAAGCCGCAAGCGATGCAAGTCCAGTTAAAGATTGATACCCCTCCATTGAAGTGGCAATTAGAACGAGTTCATGACGCCTCAGCGATGACCGGGGAGTCCGCTCCTTTGCGACCTGAACGATCTGTCCCAGGATCGGCGACATCCCTGCATCAATCATCGCCCGATAGCAAGCGAGCGCACCATACATTCCATTTCGATCTGCGACACCAAGTGTAATCATCCCATCTTGTTTCGCCTTTTGTATGACTTCTTCAATACGCGCCGCACTATATAACAAGCTATATTCAGAGCAAACACGCAGGTGCACGAATTCGCCCATCACGTTGACTCCTCTTTTCTATCGTAGGCTGGAAAAATAATCTCAGCTTTCGTTCCTTTCCCTCCATCTGCATCACATAAGGAGAAGTGCCCATGATAGTGCTCCACAATCTCCCGACAGATAGCGAGACCTAACCCTACTCCGCCCTCTTGCCGACTACGCGCCTTATCCGCTCGATAAAACCGTTCCGTGACATGAGGTAAATCCTCAGGTGGAATTCCCTCACCTTCATCTACAATAGTCAAGTGAATCTTCTCATCCTTGCGCAGAACCGCAAGCTTAATTTCCTTCCCATCTGGCGTATACTTGCATGCATTATCAAGCAACGCGCGGATCACCTGTTCAAGCCGAACTTCATTCATTCGCACGATGGTGGCATGTTCTTCGATCAGAGAAATGATCCATGTATACTGTGGATTTAAGCGTTGCCATTTGCGAACCACACGCTTCAGAATTGCAGCAACCGCGATCGCATCACAGTCTGTTGAGGATTCCTGATCAATCGCGGCCAAAGTCAACAGTTGGCTCGTCATATTGCGCAAGTGACGAACCTCTTCTTCAATCGCCGCCACAGACTCTTTGCGCACCTCTTCATCTTCCCAGCCCCAACGCCGCAAAAGATGCACATACCCTTCGAGTACAGAGAGTGGCGTACGCAATTCATGTGATGCATCTGCAATAAATTGGCGTTCTCGCGAAAAAGCTAGCAATATGCGGTCCAACATCGCGTTATATGTATTGGCGAGTTCTGTTAATTCATCTTTGCGGCGTGGAACTTCAATGCGACTACTCAAATCCCCGGGGGTAATGGCCCGTGCTGTCGCAATCATCTCACGAATGGGCAGCAGTGAATAACGAGCGAGAAAATAACTTCCAAAAGCGGCTAAAACCAGTCCTCCAATGGAACCTGTGAGAAGCAGGTAAAAGACAAACGCAATGCTATGATCTAACGATGCCACATTTTCTAACCACTGCAATGTTACTCGTCCATCTTTTAGATGTAGCGATACACTTGCCACAAGAATCCGATGATTCTCTTCATCGTAAAGCATGACACCATGCCCTAGCATCTGGCTGGCATGAAACCCAGAGGGCACCCACCTGTCTCGAAATTGCGTGGTGGCAACAGCGAGAACTTTGCCGTTTGGAGCGAGTAGGCGAACCATTTGACGCGGATCAGGGACGATATGCTGAACCTCAGTCACCGCCTGCGAAACAGTTCCTTTATCCATTCTTCGAACCAGATCTGCAAGCCGCGACACGACAATTTGTCGCTCATTATCAATCGTGACATTCATAAATTCAAGATATACAAACGCATTGAACAGGAAAAAAATAAACGCGACGACCATCGTAGATAAGGCCACGAACCGAGTTGTGATCGTCAGTTTCACGGCCTGCGTAAAACGTATCCAACACCGCGAATCGTATGAATCAGCGGTGTAGAAAAGGGTTCGTCAACTTTCATCCGCAAATACCGGATATAAACGTCAACTACGTTTGTCTCCCCCTCAAAATCATACCCCCACACGCGTCTCAAGATGACATCGCGCGATAACACTTTATCCACATTGCGAAGTAAAAAATGCAAAAGATCAAACTCCCGTGTTGTCAATTCCAAATTCTGGCCAGCTCTTACGGCTCGCCTTTCCTCGGGAAACACCTGTAGATCAAACGCAACGAGTTCCTCTCGCGCCATCCCACGACGCAGCGCAGCGCGGATACGAGCCAACAATTCATCCGTCACAAAGGGCTTTGTCACGTAATCGTCTGCTCCTGCATCGAGCCCCTCCACTTTATCCCCTGTGCTATCGCGTGCAGTTAAAATAATAATCGGAGTTCGTTTCTGTTTGCGCAACGTCCTGCATACTTCAAGTCCACTCATGCCAGGAAGCATTAAGTCAAGTAAGATCACGCCAAAGTTTTTTTCAAGCGCAAGGCGCAAGCCAGTCGCCCCATCGAATGCCAGTTCAACATGAAATCCCTCGTGAACAAGTTCTAATTCAATTAAACGTGCGATGCGACGCTCATCTTCGACGACGAGCACAGAAGATGCGATCGAAGACCCATCCACTCCTGCCACTCCCATCTTTAGCGCTCCAACACTTGAATGGTGACAAGCGCTTTCCCTACGAGCTCATTCCCACGAAATATTTCTACATCTACCTTGCCCATTTTCCGTCCAGAGTCAATCACGCGCGCATGAGCATCAATACGTTGATCAATCTGTACTGGTTTCAGAAAATATAACGTACTATTCTCAATCAACATATTGGCATCCTTCACTTTTCGCAAGGCCTGCATCGCAGCTTCCCCGATAATTGCCGTAAACGCACCGACTGATAAGGAACCATGTGGCGTCGACATCTGTGGCGTCACTTCGCCTGAGAGCCGCACCACTTTATCTTCCACATTCGAAACAAATCTTCCAAGCACAATGTCTTCGATCGTATCTCCCATTTGGGGTTGCTTTTGGTTATATTGCAACGCTTTGATCACATCTTGTCGACTAATCACACCAACTAAGCGCTTAAATTCAATGACCGGAAGAAGTTCCAATCCTTCCCATACCATCATGTGTGCAGCCGCTGCTACAGAAGTTTTAGCCGTCACCGAGATCGGTTGTCGAGTCATTATCTTCTCAATCGACGTGTCCGCGTCCTGCCCATAGACATCGCGAGCAGCGACGACTCCCACGAGCTTCCCGTCACCTTGCAGCACTGGGAAACGTGAATGTCCTGTCTGAGCTACAAGATTGCGATAATCGCCAATTGTATGATCGGAAGACAAAATGGCAGGCGGTTCTTGACCCAATAAATCTTCAACTAATAATACTTCTTTTTTGATTAACCGATCATAAATGGCACGGTTAATCAGAGCAGCCACAGAGAACGTATCATACGCAGAAGAAATTATCGGTAAATCCAATCGGTCTGCCAGCTGAATGACTGCCGAATTTGTTGTGAACCCACCCGTAATCAGGACCGCAGCACCATGTTCCAATGCGGCCATATGAACCGCTTCACGATTACCGACAATCACAAGTGACCCTGGATCTACGTATTTAACCATATCTTGAATTTCCATCGCTGCAATGACAAACTTTTGCAATGATTTATGTAAGCCACTTCGTCCACCGAGCACCGATCCATCAATAATGTTGACAACTTCCGCAAAAGTTAGGCGGTCGATATCACGACGCTGTTTCTTTTCAATTCGCACAGTTCCGACCCGTTCAATGGTTGTAACAAAACCCTGACCCTCTGCTTCTTTGATCGCGCGATAAGCTGTTCCTTCACTCACTTGCAGTTGTTTCGCAATCTGCCGCACAGAAATTTTGTGTCCGATAGGCAGATTCTCTATGTGTTTTAAAATTTGGTCGTGTTTTGTCGACATACTGTTCCTCGCCCTCAGGTCGCTGTCTCTATTATACAACAGCCAGAAAAAAAGTGCCTTTTCCTTTAAAAGGGCACTTTCTATTTCTATTGTACAGAGTTCGCCTTCACCTTTACGTAGCGAGATAGTTCAGCCGTCATTTCATAGCGTAACAGCGGTGTAATGAGGTAAATTCCACGAAAATGTTCCATCGCGACGTCAAGCAATTCCCTTGCAATTGCTATCCCTTCTTCACGCGCTTTGGCACCTTGATAGCACGCCATACGCTGTCTAACCTCATCAGTCAATGAAATTCCTGGAACTTCATTGTGCAGAAACTCCGCATTGCGTTGACTTAAAAGCGGCATCACGCCAACAAATAACGGCACAGAAAGATGCTTTGTCGCATCACGCAGGATCTTAAAAAACGCGGGATCATAAATTGGCTGTGTCATAATAAAATCAGCGCCAGCTTCCACTTTTCGCTCCAGACGTTTGATTGCCTTATCAAAGTGTCGCACATGAGGATTAAATGCGGCGCCAACCACAAACCCAGCCGGCGCATCAAGTAACTTCCCCGAGAATGAAATTCCTTGATTCAATTGTTTAACCATACGGATCATATCGAATGACGAAACGTCAAAGACAGACGTTGCCCCTGGTAAATCGCCAAACCGTGACGGATCACCAGTTACCACGAGAATTTGCGAAATCCCAAGCGCATGCAGCCCCATCAAATGCGATTGCTGTCCAATCAAGTTGCGATCTCGACAGGAAATGTGCAGCAGCGGTTCGACACCTTGCTGCTTCATGAGTGCTCCGAGCGCCATATTGCTCATCCGTGTCATAGCAAGAGAATTATCAGCAAGAGTCACCGCATCTGCGCCTGCATCTTGTAGTTCCTTTGCCCCCCTCATAAATTTATCATATGAAAGGTCTTTTGGTGGGTCGAGTTCCACAATCACGGTATGAGTGTGCAACACCTTCTGATGCACAGACTCAGGTACCGATATGTCACTGAGTGAGTTTTCAAGATTTTTTATAGTCGCTCCTGCGCTCATCACACGCGGACGCAGCTGATCCTTCTTTTCTGGCGCCACAAGCGGTGGTAAATTCCCCACTGCGCGCGCCATCGCTGCCACATGCTCCGGGGTCGTGCCGCAACATCCCCCGATAATTCTCACTCCGAGTGTTCGAAACTCGAGCGCAGCCTCCGCGAAATAATCCGGTTCAGAAGGGTAGGTATACTCCCCATCTGTCATACTGAGTAATCCGGCATTGGGATACACCGAGATCATGGCATGATCAGGCACGTGAACGACTTTTAGCACACGCTGCATATCTGCAGGACCAAAACGACAATTGAGACCAATGATATCCGCCCCCTCGTCAAACAAGACGCGAAACGCTTCTGCCACAGGTTCTCCATCCCTTGTCACCGACAAGTCAAGTAACGCAAGTTGCGCCATAATAGGTTTATCAGTCAACTTTCTCACAACTTGTAAGGCAGTGCGCAATTCCCCTAGATCCAAAAATGTCTCAAGCAAAATCGCGTCTGGCTCTTCTTCTAACAGAGCAAACGCTTGCTCTGCATACGCGCGCTTCAAATCAATGGGTGGCGCCAGATTGCGCCTTGCACCTGTAACCGCTCCAATGGTTCCCGCCACATAAGCGTCTGCAACTTGTGCCGCCTCACGGGCAATTCGCACAGCTGCACGATTGATCTGCTCTAGTTGATCTTCCAATCCGTAACGCAAGAGTCCTTCACGATGAGCGCCAAACGTATTGGTTTCGATCAGCAATGCACCTGCATCGACATAAGAGCGATGCACAGACGATACGATGTCTGGTTTTGATAGACACAGTTCTTCATAACATACGCCAACTGGCACACCCATTCCATAGAGTTGCGTCGCCATAGCCCCATCGCCAATGACAATGCGATCCTTAAGAAAATCGGTTAATCTCATTTTTTGATTTTCCATGGTCCTCCCCTTTTAGCTACGATGAGTAGAACGTTCACTTTTAATGAAATACTGAAATGCCCATTTGAATCGAGAGCACCACTGCAGCAACTAAGAATAGCGGGCGTATCAACCTCGCACCACGCTTGACGGCAATGCGAGAACCTACGCGAGCCCCCACCATCATCGCGAGCCCCATGGGAAGTCCAAACACGTACATCACCTTACCGCGCACAGCAAACAACAACAAAGCGGCGATATTACTCGTGAAGTTTAGCACTCTTCCGTTTCCTGCTGCCCCAAGGAAATCAAAGCGAAATACCGAAAGAAACGCAAACAACAAAAACGATCCCGTTCCAGGCCCAACAAAACCATCGTAAAATCCTAAAATACCTGCGACAAGAACAGCTACGATGACCGTCCGTGGATATAGACCTTTAAATTCATTTACTGTACCTAAATGTCGTTTCCATAAGGTAATCATTGTGATTCCAACAATAGCTATAAAAATAATTAACTTAAGGTATTTTTCATTGACATTCAAAACAGTGTCCGCACCGACCAATGCACCAATAAACGTAAAAGGAATCATCCAACGCAGAAGTGGAAAATAGAGTTTGTTTGATCGAAAATAGGTAAATGAACTCGTGGAAGAAGCAAATGTTCCCGCTAACTTGTTTGTTCCAAGCGCTAGATAGGGGGGCATTCCCGTCCATAAAAGCGTAGGCAGGGTGATGACACCCCCGCCTCCTACAACAGAGTCGAACAATCCAGCGACAAATCCACCAGAAACTAACGCCAGTAACACAATTAACGTATGGTGCACAAGCCGCCTCCGTTCGATTGTACGCTCGCGTCAAACAAGCTCACTTCTATTCTGGAGAAAGTTCGAGTCGAACATCTTCCCCGATCAACGTCACATACCCATCGGCCAGAACCAAGGTGGCGACTGTCATGGAAAATTCCGGTCGAAAAATATGATCGAAATCAATCAAAATGGTTGTGCCAACCGTTCGTACGCCAGGTGCCATTTGAGCGGTCAATCGTTGTAAAGCAAAAGCAAGCAGTGAACGCGGTAGGCGAATCCACTTAGATACTTCCACAGCAAGGGTGACAACGCTCTCCCCGATCTGGACACCTAGATCGGCGTAATCTGCGGATTCGCTCACGAAGAAATGTGTTGGTTGCGATATTTTTACAGTCACATCCAAGTTAGTCCAGGGAGTATGCAATGTTGCACAGATACCGTCTGTCATAACATGCAGGTGAGACAGTGAATAACCTGCATCCAATCGCTCATTGATAGCAGACTGCACTTCATCTTGATTCATCGATAATTGGACAGAGCGAAACTTCAATCCCATCCCTCATTGTTTAGCTAGATCGGGAGTTCTGACACTCCCGATCTAGACTCACTTTATTGACGCAATAGCTTTTCACGGATCTCCTTCAGCTCACTAATTCCCGATTCAATCTTTTCTTTTTGGTCCAAGATCAACTGCAAGTTTTCTTGCAAGCTTACTACATTTTTATCAATTTCATCGATCATCACAGACAATTCATCTGCGCCCACCGTTTCTATTCCGGACAACACCTTATACAATCTCAACCCTGACAATGCCGCGCTAGTTGCGATATTGGACGCTGCAAAGGCTACACCAGGTGCTGCTGCGCGCATGCCAGCTCCACCAATACTCGCAAGAAAGCTGACCGCCTTTCCCGTGCGTGAACCGCGTCGACTGAGAAACGCTTGTAAATCTTCTTCTTTGATTAGATATTTACCACTGAAATCGTCTGCCTTTAACTGACCTGTACGAATCCATCGACGCACCGATTCTTCTGAGACATTCAGTCGATATGCAATCTCATACGTAGTAAACTCCATTCCTCAACATCCTCTATCCTAAGATAGACTTGGCAATTGGACACCCTTCACACTTCGAGTGATCCGCCTTATCTTCACACACATTATACACCGCACAGCATGCGTGCGCATATAGGTGTGTGCATCAATTTAGTTGAGATAAGGAGCAATACGCGCTTCCACCACCTGGCGAAACTGTCGCCGCCTATGCTCTGCCTCTTCATTCGTACTCCCCTTGACGCCAATGTATACTTTCAATTTCGGTTCGGTACCAGAAGGACGTACAGCAATCCAATCCCCATTTGCAAATCTAAACTTCACTACATTAGACATCGGTAAGTGTAACGGAGTTTCCTCAAGCGTGCGTGCATTTCTTCGACGCAGAGATTGATAATCCTCCTCGTACTCCAGATCCAACCCTTCAGCTTGTATCCCACGCTCGCGAAAATCTTCCATAAGTGATTTCATACGCTCATTTCCATTTCGCCCAACAAACTGATATCCTGCTAGATGATCCTTATAATAGCCAAACCGTTTATACAACTGTTCTAATTGCGCTCGCACACTACCCGCTTCATGTTTGCACCGAACGGCCAGATTGGCGATCGCCACAGCCGCTTGCACGGCATCCTTGTCGCGAACAAAGGGCAACGGCAAATACCCTACGCTCTCCTCATAGCCAAAGACAAACGTCTGCTGACCCGTTCTTTCATACTGAGCGATCTTCGCCCCAATGTACTTAAAACCTGTCAAGACGCGCTCTGTTCTCACACCGTAACTTGCCGCAACATCTTCACCAAAGTCAGAAGAGACAATGGTTGTAATCGCCATTGGCTCCGTCATATGAATCCGTTCGGCCCGGTGATGTTCTAGGAGATCATATAAAAGCAATCCACCAACTTCATTGCCAGTAAGCAATGTATATTCGCTGTCTCGTTCTTTGACCATTAAGCCGACACGATCACAATCTGGATCAGTTGCAAGAATGATGTCCGCGTTTACCGAGTGCGCAACCTGCATTGCCTCTCTGTATGCGACGCCATCCTCTGGATTTGGACTCTGTACATGAGTAAACTTGGCATCCAAAGCCATTTGCGCTTCAACCGCGACCACGCGTTCATATCCCGCGTTGCGAAGCGCTGTCATAACCGGTTGCGCTCCGGTCCCATGTAAAGGTGTATACACAATCGTAAGTTCACTCTTTTTTGCTGCTGATTCCACCTGTAGCAAGGGCTGTAAGTAACGATAATAAGCTGTCTCTAGTTCCGATCCCACCTCATGAATAAGATCAGATCTACGCGCATCTTGTTCTGTCAATACGGGAATGGAAAATAAATCCATGCATTGATTCATCTCTGTCATGATCTGCTCTGCGTCGGCTTCGAGAACCTGCCCGCCTTCACTGTCGTATACTTTGTATCCATTATATTCAGCTGGATTATGGCTTGCAGTTACCATCACTCCAGCTCCACAGGTGAGTTCCCGAACCGCAAACGACAAAAAGGGCGTTGGGCTCGCTTTTATAAATAAATAGGCGCGAATTCCACAGGCAGCCGCGACACAGGCAACTTCATGTGCAAAGCGTTTTGAATCGCGTCTACCATCATATCCAATCGCTATTTTCCACATCTGCTTCGGACGTGTTTGACGTATCCATTGTGCGACTCCATACGAGGCTTTGCGAACCGTGTAGATGTTCATCCGATTTGTTCCAGGTCCCATTTTCTCACGCATACCGCCCGTGCCAAAGCGCAAATTCTGCGCAAAGCTTTCTTCCAACGCTACTTGCTGACCCGCATCGATCAGCTCCTGTAATTCGCTGCGTACTGTGGGATCCAGTGCTTCATTCTCTACCCATGTCGTCCACATGTGCTCACCCAAAAACGTTCCTCCTCAAGCCGTCATACCTGTCTTCCTTTACATCACTTTTCTATTTCTCATGAAATAAAGGGGGAGTCAATACTGGATACACCTCTTCAATCCATCCACCAATCTGCAGTAATCTCGCTTCTGAAAAAGGCGAACCCACCACTTGGACACTCATCGGCAATCCTTCTCTTGATACTCCACATGGAATGGACAATGCAGGTAGCCCCGTTAAATTGAACGGATTGGTAAAACGCGTGAGGTTGGATCGAATCTTTTGTTCACCCCCGCGCACTGTGACCACACGATCACCGATCGGGGTCGCTAAAAATGGAAGTGTTGGCGTAAGTAGCACATCCACACGCGCAAATAACTCTTCCCAAGACCGTCTCACTTGGGCCCGAAATCCAGCTGCACGCGCGTATTGAACGGCCGTATAGCCCTGTCCCGACTCCAACCTCTTCCGTACATCTTCCCCATACAAATCAGGGGATTCAGCTAACCATTTTTCGTGCACGAGCAGTGCTTCTGATGCAATCGTGACCGTTTGCGCCTCTGCCACATCAAAAATCATTGGAATGTCCACTTGTTCTACATATGC
This sequence comes from Bacillota bacterium, assembly GCA_021821085.1. Classification (GTDB taxonomy): domain Bacteria; phylum Bacillota; class Bacilli; order Alicyclobacillales; family SLC66; genus Sulfoacidibacillus. Next base: position 55,368 of record JAKACV010000001.1, read on the forward strand.
GCCAGCTTGCACGCAAAGATCAAGGACATGACGCACGCGATTTTCCACTTGATCATCTGTATCTGCAAAGAAAAAAGATTCGTTATAAGCGATGCGCACCCCGCGCAGTGAGGTCCCTATCAACCGATCGTAACGCTCTTCCGGTATCCGTTCACTCGTCGGATCCTGTGGGTCATACCCTGCTAAAATTTGCAAAAGGAGTGCGGCGTCGCGTACTGACCTTGTTAAAGATCCCACGTGATCAAGCGAGGATGCCAGCGGCACCACGCCCTGTTTGCTTACAAGTCCGTAGGTGGGTTTCAGTCCAACAACCCCTGAACAGGCTGCAGGTATACGCACAGATCCACCTGTGTCGGTGCCAAGTGATGCAGGAGCCAACTCTGCCGCCACCGCAGCAGCGCTCCCGCCACTTGACCCCCCTGCAATTCGCATAAGATCCCACGGATTATGTACAGCACCATAATGAGGATTTTCAGTCGTGGTACCATAAGCAAATTCATGCAAATTCGTCTTCCCAAGTAGAAGTGCTCCCGCATCCTTCAAACGCGTCCATACCTTCGCATCGCTCTCTACCCAATTCCTCTCCGAGCGTTTTGAACCGGCTGTCGTGCGCACTCCTTTTGTAAAAAATAGATCCTTTAGCGCAAGGGGAATGCCATGCAGCACACCTTTTCGATTTCCTGCGGCGAGTTGCGCGTCCGCCTCTTTAGCAGATTGCATTACTTCATCTGCACAAACGGTGATAAAAGCGTTTAGCACTGAATCATACGACTCAATACGATCTAAATAGTACTGCGTAACTTCAACACTTGAACGTTTTTTTTTCGCAATCTGTAAACTTAATTCTGTTAAATCCATGCCCGTTTCAACCTCCTACCTGATCATCAGTTTCAACAATGCATGGCTATATTTAATAGGATGACAAAACCAGCATACCGCAATTCCCAATTCAGAACCACTAGCGATTTAGCTCATCCAGTGCAAAAACACGATGAACTTGATTCACAGCCTCATGAAGCTGCTCATTTGCAATCACGCACGATACTTTGATCTCAGATGTACTCACCATTTTAATTTCTGCACCAACCGTCTCAAGAGCAGCGAACATTTGGGCTGCGACGCCAGGATTTGTAATCATCCCCGCTCCGACGATCGACACCTTGGAGAGCTCAAGTTCCTGCATGATTTCACGATACCCAAGCAGTGCCTTCAATCCCTCACAAATGCGAATAGCCCGTTCAACGTCAGCTTCTGCGACCGTAAACGAGACATCAACTTCACCCGTTTTGACAACACTTTGTACAATCACGTCCACATTCACCTGTTCCTGCGCAAGCGCTGTGAACATTTCACTCAAATGATGTTGCATGGTGGGAATTCCAAGCACTGCGATGCGCGCAACTTCTTTTTCAGTCGCTACGCCTGTTACGATACGCATCCCTTCCATTGTCGCCATATCAGTAATCACCGTTCCCTCCGCTTGAGTAAAGCTAGATCGCACGACGAGTGTAACCCCATGCTGTTTTGACGTTTCTACCGCACGTGGATGCAAAACCTGCGAACCCAGTGTGGCCAGTTCCAACATTTCTTCATAAGAGATCACAGAAAGTTTACCTGCAACAGGAACTACCCGTGGATCCGCCGTATAAACACCTTCTACATCCGTATAGATTTCACAGCGATCAGCCCGTAATGCAGCTGCAATGGCCACCGCAGTCGTATCTGACCCCCCACGTCCAAGCGTCGTGATTTCACCGTCATGAATCCCTTGAAAGCCTGCAATTACAGGTACAATACCGCTCGCAAGCAATGCATCTAAGCGCGCCGTATCAATCGATTCAATGCGAGCCGCACCATGTACTGCTTCCGTACGGATCCCCGCCTGCCAACCCGTCATAGATTGCGACTGAATTCCTTTCGCTTGAAGCGCCATTGCTACTAGAGCAATTGAAACTTGTTCTCCTGTCGCTAACAAAGCATCCATTTCACGACGATTGGGTTCGTTCATCATCTGATTTGCTAGGTCTACAAGACCATCCGTGGAATGACCCATGGCAGAAACAACAACCACACAGCGGATTCCCGATTGCACCGTCGCTGCAACTCGTTCTGCCACCGCACGAATCCGTTCCGCGGTGCCAACGGATGTCCCCCCGTATTTTTGTACAATGACCGTCATCATTACACTCCTATCTCTTTTTCATAAGATTGCATAGTTATGCAAGACATCCTATCATATTTTCGACTAAACGCTAACCCATTCCAGTACAGTATCCTAAAAAACATACAAAAACCCGTGCCGCCAACAGTTGAATCAATCGGCAACACGGATCCCGTCTACATCATGCACTTTTTTTGCAAGAGCCTGCTTATTCGCCGTCTTTTGTCTCTCGTAACAAGCGTTCAAATTCCTGATCAATAGACTCTGTCAATTCCACGCGCGCTTCAGCTAACCGCGCTTCATCTTGCGCCTTCGTCAATACGTTTTCTTTCGCATCTTGCGCCATGGCTAACGCCTTTTGTACAGCGAGCGCCCCCTGCGCTGAAGCTAATCGCGTTTGCGCCTCATCGCGCGCGTCGCGAAACGCTCGAACATGCTCACTTAGTTCTTCCACCGCATCCTGTAAATGCTCCAATTTCTGCTGTAACGTCTGCTCGTGTTCCTTCAATGCAACTCGTTTTTCTTTCAACGGTTGACGCTTTTGCAAGCGTTCGCGCGCACGCACTTCATCTCCTTGCTGCAGTGCCTGCTTTGCCTCGTCTTCATACCCAGCGAGACGTACGTCCAGTTGTTCAATCTCGTGCTGCACCCGCACCTTTGCCGCAGCGATCTCCCCAACCATCCGCTTCACTTCGCCCACCTGTACAATCATCTCTTGAAAAGTGATTTGTACTTGCATATGCGGATCGTTATGCTGCTCTTTACGGTCCTCTATACCTGCTTGCACAATCTTTGCGGCGCGTTTAAAAATCCCCATGCAATCCGCCTCCATAAGACTGTCTTCACATAAACAACGACAAACGCCCTGTTAGTCGTTAAGTGAGAGTACAATTTGCGGTGTGGGAATCGTGTGATCACTCGAAGTGGGAACCACTGCAGTTCCGACAGCAAAAAACTCGATCACGTGACTCCCCCAACCATGACTTTTTTCGTGCAAATGAACACCTACAATCCCCTCCGCCTTTGCACTATGCGCCTCCGTTTGCATGCGTTCCATAGCCAATTCGCGCGCATCGTAGAGTGCCTGCGTAAAGTTGGTCATCTCGCAATTTTGCCCTGCCGTACGCAAAAACTGACGAAATCCTTGATGCGCCACATGATACACACAGCTACCCATGACGAGCGAAAGAGGACGATAACCCGCGCGCAACAATGCCCAAAAATCTTGACCAGACAAGTCACTTGTAAATGGCTTGCCATTTGCCATGCGATAATTGCCTTTATTGCGCGCAGCAACGGCGGTTCCGACAGCGATAAATTCAGCGAGATCTTCGCCCCATTCATACCGTCCAACCTCAAGACGAACGCCTACTACACCGTCCGCACCAAGGGATTGCGCCTCTTCCTCCATGCGCGACATAGCAAGTTCACGAGCATGGTACATCGCTTGACTCAGCACTTGCATCTCTTCATTGTTGCGAAAGTTCGCTTGTTGAAACCCAATGTGATAAATCGAACTCCCAACGACCATGCCAATTGGTTCAAAACCTGCTTCGCGCACAAGTAAAAACTCATTGACCGTAAGATCACTTGTAAATACACCACCAGGATGATTGGCATCCCTCAATCCGGCCAGACGTTCTAGCGCATGTTTTGGTAAATCATTAAACTGCTGATCTGCCATAGCTCGAGCCTCCTATGTACATCACATGATTTATGAATTCAAGTCAAACACTGACTCAATCGTCAGATGTGTCGCCGCATGAGGTTCAACCTGCAAAATTGCTGTTCCCAACGTGGTGACCTCTATAATGTGATCGATAATCTCCTCGCCTTCTTCCGTCGCAGCGCCCCTAGACACTTCCTCAACGCGCAAGGCAAAGTCAGCCCCAACCACTCCTGTTGCACCAAGCCGCGCCATATCCTCACGTAACTTACGCATCGCGAGATGCCTCGCTTGATACACCCCCTGCGTAAAACCTCGCATCTCCTGATTGTACCAACTGTGCTCTTGACGCATGTCATACCAATCGGTCTGCAAGTAGTACACAGTGGCGCCCAAAGCCAACCCAACAGGCAATTGCCCTGCGGCAATCAGACGAACAAAATCTTGACCGGACACTGAACAGATCACCGGTGTGTCGAACTTTGGCAGACCCTCAATTTGCACCGCCGTCCCGAAACACACAAATTCAATTATCCCATCCTTTGGCTCATACCCTTTTGCATCCATCCGAAATCCTACTACTGCATTGGCGCCAAGCATGGCCGCCTCTTGCAACAAACGAGTGATTGCAAGCCTTCGTCCTTCATAGAGCGCTCGGGTAGGCGCTTGCAACTCCCGCGAAGCCGAAAAATATCCACCAAAGCCCGTTGCAGTCGGTGTGCTTACATACCCTATCTGATAATAGGAACTGCCCATCACCTGCCCAAGCGGTTGCAATTTATAACGCTTGAGTGACAGCCACTCGTTGACACTCAAGTCACTGGTCCATGGTAGTTGCTGTGCACGTTGACTTGTCAACCGCTGGACGACATTTGGCGGCAGTTGTCCATGTTCAAGCGCCTGCAATGTACGCGCCGACCGCTCCATTTCCTCTTGTCTTAACCTTTGTAAATCCAATTTTGGCGGCAATGAGCGATTCACTGCTCCATCTTGCTCATCTTCGCGCTTACCTGACAAAAAGCCAAAGCGTAAACGGAACATTTCCCCACCTCCGCACGCGCATCATTCATCGCATTTCCTACATTATAACAAAAAATCTTCAAGAGACTGTCGCGTCTCTTCATGTTCATTTGCATATACACCAATGGATTGGGATAACTCATGTAACCATTCTTTCACTGATAAAACTTCACTGGAAAGTACGATCCCGCGAACTGTTTTCGCCTTGCGAGCAACTATTTTGGCTCCATCAAGCGTAACAATAAAAGTATCTGCTCCTAATTGCAATTCAATCTTTACAACATGCTGAACTTTGCTAAACAATTTTCGATTCCGTGTAACTACAACCACATCAGGAAGCGATTTTTCCAAACGGACGGCAAGTGCTTCAATATAAGCAAGTTCATCATCATGGTTGTGCCGCCATGATGCGGCATTTAAATCAAACTGAAGGTCGTTCTCCATCGTCGTCTCACCACCCTCGACGAAACTACACGTGCACTACCTTACATACGCAAAAAACGACAAAAGGTTTCATCGTTTTTTCCTTGTTTCCCTATCTTGACGCAGTTTTTTTTGCGAGCGCACATATGCGAGCGCATTCTCTACGCCCTCCCATGAATTCCGAAAAACTGCAGTATATCGAATAGCCTCAGATTCATCCCCCGGAGTTGCTTCACGTGGCATTGTCTGCGGAAGTTCACGTAGTTGCAAAAGATAATCCAGGACAAATACATTGTGTCTACGTGCTGCTAAAAATGCCGAGCGCGACATTAATGAATCCCCCTGCAGGGCGAAGATAGCGAGTAATTTACCATAAAGAAAGACTGTAGATTGCTCCTCCTCATAGCTCTCTATCAAATCATAGGCATCTTGGAAGCGATGGTCATCGAGCATCGCCTTTAAAAGAATATACCGAATGCCCTGCGGATCTGTGCGATTCAGTTCCAGCGTTTCACTAAACACCCGAACTGCCTCATCTCGCTCGCCAATTTCCCATAAAACTTGACCGTAGGCCGAACACGCCTGCATATATGGGCGTGTTTCCGGTAAAGTCCCAAACTCTCCTTTCCACTCTTCCCTATGATCTGCAAATAGGCGATCTCCTGCAGCCACTGCCTCACGCAAATACTCTTTGCTTTCCTCAAAGTTATCTGCAGCATCCTGAGCGAGCAATAACCACGCTTCTATACAATTATGCGAAAGTTCCAATGCTTGCTTCGCAATATCCGCGCGCCGATTTGGATCTAATTCGCCTATAGCCTTCTGTAATAAGTCAGTTGCTTCAGTTAAACCCACTAGTTGATCTTGCGATCCTACTGTCGGTTGCCCCTTCTTTACCACACATTCTCCTCCTACCGCCTGACCACTGCCAAATCAAGTTCACTTTTAAATCGAACTCTGTCAGGCGCTACCCTCGTATACCATTATCATAACACAAGAAAGCCATCCATCCCTCACAAGAAGGTCGATCATAGAAGGTAAAGAACTATCTATAAAGCATCATCAAACTTCTTCATTTTGCATTTCCATGATCTCCGAATGTTCACGCGCCTCCTCTTCGCGTAATTGAGCCATCCGCTCATCCTTATCCAATCCCATTATATGAACTTTTTTCTCAATATCGTGAGTTAATTCTTGAAGAATCTGATATCCATCAATCCCTACAATTCTTGCCTCATCCTGCAATCTTTTCAACATGCCCTGCATGATAAAAAGCAAATCATCACGCATAGTTAACAATCGATCTCGGACCTCATGAGGCATCTCATCGCGCAAAGAGCCGATATAATATTCCGCAAAGGCCTGATGGCGAGCCTCATCCAATATAATTCGCGTAGATAACTGTCCGAATAACGTATTGGGGAATAATTTGCGAAATGCACCATAAAAGTTTTTTGCAAACAAATCGCTAATTAAAATACCGAAAAGCCAATCCAGCCTGTTTTTCGACTTCAATAATCGATAATGATAACGAAACATCTCACGCAAATCCCGCAGTTCAAGGGGTCTTTTCCCAATCAAACGATAGACCTTTGTGAGCATTTCAAAATGCCGAGCTTCATCTAACATAAACGTTGTAATATACAGTTGTGCACTCGTCTCATGAGCTTCAACAAAGTGAGGTAAAATGGTTGAAGCACCCAGCATAGCCGTTTGTTCCCCTAGATAGACAGGAGTTAAAATATGTGCAAACGCTGTGGCTTCCGCATCGTCAAGATGAAATGAAAGTTCCCAATCGAAATCACTGGAGGACCATTGGCCTTTAACCCCTTTGTGAAATAGCTGAAGAATCGGATCCTCTTCATTTAGGTCAGGATATACGCGCAACGTGATCGTCCCCCCTCACAAAAATCTACATCTTTCCATTTTATTGTACTCTGTGAACGGGGGACAGACAACCGCAAGGCGAAGATTAGATCGATTTACCCGATGGTTGATCCGGTATCTTATCCCCGTAGCACACGATTTTGTTTCGATAAATCCTCTGTTGTTTTATTGAATGAACTTTTTGTGGAGGATAAGTCATAACGGGAACGACTCATCTTACGTTCCTTGTCAGCCCCTAGAACAAACCACAAATTCGCCCCCATAACAAGCAGCGCAAAAGAAACCCATACGATCGTAAATACACCTGCCTGCCCCCGTAGAAAATGGGGTAACCGCGGAAGCATCACATATAATATGCCTAATACAGCGAGCACATATAAACCAGACACGCCTGGTCTCACACGTTTAGTTGGTCGAAACATAGCCATCCCCCCATTTCCCCATAAAGACAACTCCATCATTGATACCTATGCACTGGCTACACATTTTCAGACCTTAAAAAATCCCCCTATCTTATGAGGAATCGCCAACATGCCGTGCATAAAAACCAAAACGGACGCAAACAATAGCATAGTATTATAGCAATATGAGTTCTGAGGGGGTACACTTGGATGGATCAAACTCCAGAAAACACGATCAAAAGCTCTGTTGAGCATGCAGTGACGTCCGGTGAAGTATTGGATGATTTTGGAAAATGGCGTGAGTTTCTCGGAACTCAGGTGCAACGTGCACAGAGCATGGGGGTATCAGAGCAACATATCGACGACGCGGCGTACAAATTGGGCGAATACCTCGCCGGTAAAATTGATCCAAAAAATCCACAAGAACGTCTTCTAAAGCAAATGTGGGATGCGAGTCCCAAAGAAGACCAACGTGCTCTCGCGCGAATTATGGTCAACGTGACGTCCAACCAAACAACGCACTAATCGGGGACTGAAATCGTTCAATCTCATAAACCAGAATAGATAAGAGCAGAGCCACCGACCAGTTCTGCTCTTATCTATTGAACACCTTCATACAGATATGGTTTCTCCTGGCTTTAACGCCTGTCCTTTGATCCCTTTATGCGCTAACTGACGCACAAACGATGCAGCATCCTGCGCAATTAGCGGAAAAGTATCATAGTGCATTGGGATGACTGTCTTCGCTTTGATCCACTCTGCAGCGAGTAAAGCGTCTTCTGGTCCCATCGTGAAATTATCGCCAATGGGCAAAGCGGCGACATCGATCCGATTTAATTCCCCAAGAAGTTTCATATCACCAAATAACGCTGTATCCCCGGAATGGTAGAATGTTTTCCCAGCTGCCGAAAATAAAATTCCGGCAGGATTCCCCCCATAGAGCAGCCCAGTTTCCGTTTCAATGGCAGCCCCATGAAAGGCAAGTGTGAACTTCACTCGTCCAAATGGAAACACATGTGATCCACCGAGATGCATCGGATGTGTGGGGATGCCTTGTTGTGAAAGCCATGTTGCTAATTCATAAACTGCGACGACTGTAGCTCCCGTACGCTTTGCGATGGCAATCGTATCACCGACGTGATCGGCATGAGCATGCGTGAGCAAAATCGCATCCGCTTGAACTTCATCCGCCTTGACCGGCGAATTCGGATTTCCTGTAAGAAAGGGGTCGAAGAGAATGTGATGCGACTCTGTCTCAACAACAAAACTAGAATGACCAAGATAAGTGATCTTCATCGTACACTTCTCCTCTGCGCATGAGTTATGGTGCGATCATTACCTCTTCAAGTGCATCTGCCAAGATTTTTTGAATGTCTTGTACAATCACTCCAAATTGGTACTCAGAGCGCAAATAATCACGCACAGTTGTATGCAATTGAAGCACGTCATACAACTTTTGCAATTCCTCCTGATCTTGCTGTGTAGGCTCTTCACCAATCAAGCGTTTGCGTTCGAAATCCAACTGTTTCATGTGAAAATCTGTGATCATTCGCTTTGCTTGCTCATCGCCGCCCACTTGATCAACAGCGGTTTTCATCATCCGAAACTCTTCTGAGTCCTTGAGTGCGCGAACTAATTCATGTGCCTTATCATACAGATTCATCCAATCCCTCCAACCAGTCGCCTTTCTTCATTACAAGTATAATCCATGTCTCTATTACAACAAAGCAGAAAACATTTTATAAAGTTACTCAACTGACTTTGTCCAGGTCTTTATTTCTGGCATAATAGAATCATTATGGTGAAATAGTGCCTTCAAGGAGGACGATGCGAATTTATGCCTGACCAAATAGTGATCTCAGCCATTGATGAATTATCTGTTACGACCCTGCGCACGTTGTGCATTGATAGTGTGGAACAGGCAAACTCTGGTCATCCAGGGCTTCCCATGGGAGCGGCTCCGATGGCATACACCCTGTGGAGCAGATTTTTGCACCACAATCCTAAGAATCCAGCCTTTGCAAACCGCGACCGCTTTGTGTTATCTGCTGGACATGGTTCAACCCTTCTCTATAGCCTGCTCCATCTATTTGGATATGATCTTTCACTTGAAGATTTGAAGCAATTTCGCCAATGGGGAAGTAAAACGCCGGGTCACCCTGAACGCGGTCACACTCCTGGTGTCGAAACCACGACTGGACCATTAGGTCAAGGTATCGCGAATGCAGTCGGCATGGCCATGGTAGAACGCTTTCTGGCTGCGACTTTTAACCTTGCAGATTTTCCGTTGTTCGACCACCGAACGTATGCACTTGTTGGTGACGGAGATCTGATGGAAGGAATATCATATGAAGCAGCTTCGCTTGCAGGACATCTTGGCCTCGACAAATTGATCGTTTTATATGACTCCAATGATATTTCCCTTGATGGTCCCACTGAAAAGTCGTTTACAGAAGATGTGCGCACAAGATTTATTGCAGCGCAATGGAACGTCCTGCGCGTTGACGATGGCAATGACTTAATGGCGATCGCTGAGGCTCTACAAACGGCTCAAATTCAAAATGGCCATCCTACATTGATTGAAGTTCGAACAATCATCGGATTCGGCAGTCCGGGGCGCCAAGGCACATCAAAAGCGCACGGCAACCCCTTAGGTAAGGAAGAAGTACAACTCGCCAAAAAGGCCTATGGTTGGAACTACGAAAAATCACATACCGTACCAGATGAGGTACTTCAGCATGTTACACAATGGGTGCAACGTGGCGAACAAATGGAAGCAGAGTGGAATGAGTTGCTTCAACGCTACAAAACAGCCAATGGGGCATTGGCACAGAAATTAGAACATGTGTTAAACGGACAATTACCAGCTGATTGGGACGCCGATCTCCCCGTTTTCACTCCAGGTTCAGGCGAATTCGCCACACGTCAAGCCTCTGGTCAAGCGATCAACGCGCTTGCAAGGCGCATCCCGAATCTCATCGGTGGTTCTGCAGATTTAGCTTCTTCAAATGAAACCACGATGAAAAGCGAAAGCGTGTTCTCAAGCGACCATTACGCCGGGCGCAATCTCTGGTTTGGTGTTCGTGAACATGCAATGGGTGCAATCTTAAACGGAATGGCAGCTCACGGTGGTGTGCGCGTATATGGTGCAACTTTCCTTGTCTTTTCTGACTATCTACGACCAGCCATTCGCCTCGCAGGACTCATGAAATTGCCTGTCACATACGTCTTTACGCATGATAGCATCGGAGTCGGCGAGGACGGCCCGACACACCAGCCGATTGAACAAATTGCATCCCTGCGGATCATTCCAAACGTGATTCTCATTCGCCCTGCGGACGCCAATGAAACCATTGCTGCATGGCACTACAGCACAGGACAACAGAAACATCCAGTCGCACTCGCCCTCACACGTCAGAAGTTACCTATCCTACCCGACACGGACAAGGCGGCAAGAACGGGCGTTGCTCGCGGAGCCTACGTGATTAGCGCGGAAACTAAGGAACCTATCGATGCCATCTTAATCGCTTCAGGATCAGAGGTCAGTCTTGCGTATCAGGCAAAACAACGTCTAGAACAACAAGGTCTCTCCATTCGTTTAGTCAGTATTCCATCCTTTGCGCTATTTGAAATGCAAAGTCAAGCCTATCACGATTCAATTCTCCCACCACATATCACCGCACGGGTGGGTATCGAGATGGCTCATTCCTTTGGTTGGGATCGCTATATCGGCGCACAGGGTGAAATGATCGCGATTGACCACTTTGGCGCATCGGCTCCGGCACCTGAACTCATGCAACATTTCGGATTCACGGAGGATGCGATCGTTCAGGCCACGCTTCGCTGCATCGAAAGGAGCAACGTAAAATGAGTACTCATTTGCAAGAACTCGTAACCATGGGGCAAAGTCCTTGGCTTGATTATATCCGCAAAGACATGCTCAATAACGGTGAATTAGAACGCCAAGTGGCACAAGGGTTACGCGGCGTGACCTCGAATCCATCTATTTTTGAAAATGCCATTGCGAAAAGCGACTTATACAAAGATGACATCAAACAACTCGCCAGATCTTTATCCAGCACACTTGAAATCTACGAATCACTCGTCAAAACGGACATCTCTCGGGCAGCAGACATCTTACGTCCTGTCTACGAACAATCAGAAGGCGCGGATGGATATGTCAGCCTCGAAGTCGCGCCCGAGTTGTGTGATAACCATGAAGAAACGGTGACGGAAGCGCTGCGTTTATGGGAATGGATTGGCAAGGAAAACGTCATGATCAAGGTGCCGGCAACAACGGAAGGTCTTATCGCCATCGAACATCTCATCGCCAGGGGCATTCCCGTGAATGTCACGCTCATGTTTACGTTGACCGACTATCGAAATGTGGCAGATGCGTATCTTCGTGGCCTTGAGCGGCGTGCGGCAAACGGTCAGCCGCTTGCTGCCGTCGCATCCGTTGCGAGCGTATTTGTCAGTCGTATCGACAGTGCCATTGAAGCATTAGCATCCACGAAAGACATCACCTCTTTAGTGGGCAAAGTCGCCGTTGCAAACAGTCGAGCAATTTATCAAGAATTTATTCGCATCTTTACGAGTGAGCGCTTTGCTAAACTCAAAGCGCTTGGAGCGCGCGTCCAACGGCCACTATGGGCATCTACGGGAACAAAAAACAAAAATCTCTCAGATGTTCTGTATATCAATGAACTGGTGGGGCCCGACACGGTCAACACATTGCCGCCAGCTACGCTTGAGGCTTTCCTCGATCACGGAACGACAGTGCGCGCAATCGATCAACATGCATCTGAAGATCAAGCGGTTCTCGATACGTGCGCTACCCTTGGAATTAACCTGGAGGACATTGGACGCGAACTCAAGCAAAAAGGACTAACGCAATTCAAAGACGCGTTTGTTCACCTGATGAAAGCAATCGAACAAGAAGCATCGCAAGTAAATGACTAATATCACACAGATCTCATCTTTGTGATACCCATGTAATACATAAGTAAGGGAGTATACGTTCCAGACGTATACTCCCTTACTTATGTATTACAACTTATTATGCTACTTTTGTCTCCCCACTGATCTCTTCTTTTTTGCTCATCTTCGAAAATGCGATATACAAAACCGCTGCAACAACAAATCCAACGTAATAGGAAATGTCGCCTAGTTGTGGCAACTTTGCCGCCAGCATGCCTGTAAAGAGTGTTTGATTAAAGAAGAAACTCGATGCAATAATGGCGAGTATAAACGCCCATAGACCCGCGCGCACATTCCCACTACCTTCATAGAAATCATCAATGTGGTGACGATGACGGCGGTGCATCGCATAGTCAACTAGGACAATGGCAAGCCATGGGCTAACCCAATATCCAAGCAATAGAAGGAAGTTGTTATAGCTATTATAATATCCTTCAGCCCCAGCCAAGTAAGACAAAATACCTCCTAAAAGACCTAATAACAATGCAGCTACCCATCGTTTTGGAGCGATCGCGCGAATCCACTTTACATCAATTGCAAGAAGTGACAAAGACCCCGAATAAATATTTAACACATTTGCCGTCACCGTCCCGAGGATAATGGCGAGCATCGCCAATACAACAAGAAAATGCGGCATCAATCCAGTCACGAGATCTGTCGGTGAAGCGATATTTTTGACTGTTGCCAATCCCGCCCCCAGGAATTCAAGCCATACAGCAGGAATGACATTTCCCCAAAAAGCCGAATGAAACGCTTGATTAAATGGCGTGTTTTGTGGCAGATAACGACTGTAGTCAGAGCTAAATGTCAACCATCCCATCATGTACGATAAAGAAGTGCCAATGGCGAGAACGAATGAACCAAAAAGACCACTGTACAAAGGCGCCTTTACATTGACTGGAATAAAGAAATGAATGTGCCCCATCGCATAAATAGTCACAACCAAAAAGATAATAGCTAAAAACACAGCAGAGATACGTTCTACAAAGTGAATCAAATTATGGCCATATATACTTACTACCGCCTGAATTAAGATCATGATGATTAAATCACCAGTAAATCCGATAGGAAGAAGCCACTGCAACGCGAAGACACCTAAAACGGTATTGACCGCGTACCAACCTATGCCTGATATAAAATTCAGTAAAGATGGCATGAAATTACCATAAAACCCAAATGCGCCGCGTGATTGAATCAGTTGCGGTATTCCCCATTTATACCCAAATGTCGTAAGAACACCGATCGCGCCCGCCCCCACCACCGTGCCAATAATGATCGAAATTGCAGCCTGGGCTAAATTCAAACCGAATAATCCAACAGACAGAGCTCCGAGCGTGAGCGTTGCAAATTCGAGGTTCGCGCTGAACCATAGGGTAAATAAATTACGCGCATTTCCGTGTCTCTCTTGAACGGAGATCGGGTCAATTCCGTGGGGTTCAACGTGTAATACCTCGTCCCCGTAATAGTTCACGTCTACTGAATCCATGGGAACCTCCCTCATGTGATGAAATCTAATAAGAGCCTGTTCAAAAAGGGTTGAGGTAAGATGCAAGCAGGGGTTTGGTGAAGTCTGGACATGCGCGCGGAGTGTACGATAGGTGGTACATGAGCACGCATGTCCAGCACAAGCCGAAGCCCTGCGCCGCAGAGTTCTCGACCCTTTTTGAACAACCTCAATAAGTATCGGTACTTATTATGATACGGATCTATACTGTCCAGTCAATAGGAAATACGAACATAAGGTAATAAATTTTGTTTAATGTTCGGATCTGAATGTATAACCGCTTGCGTATCTGCAGAATCTATGGTCAAAGGGGGAGGTTCAGCTATGCTGACAGGAGTCAAGTGTACCGTAGATCAATGTGTCTATAACCAATCTTCGCACTGTACGGCGGCATCGATTCTTATTAAACTTCAAGGAAACGACGTCGTAGGAACAAGTCGCGGAACACTGTGCGACACATTCTCCTATCGGAATTCGAACCACCAAGTTACCCACAGTTGAACACACATGTGCCGAAGGGCAATCCCTTCGGCACATGTGTGTTCACTTGATACGTATCATTACAAAAACTTGCGAGACATCTTTTTCCCGTCATAGGTAAATAAAACGGATCTACCTTCCATCACGGTCTCTAAATGTACCGATCTCCCCCATAGTCGATGCACATACGGCAACGTCTTTTCTGTATATTTCACATCGAGCTCCATTCCCTCATACGCATGTTTCAAGTACAATTCTCCTGACAATTGATAATCGCCATTCCGAACCAAAAGAACAGGGTACCCCCCATTCACTCGCGAGGCACAAAGTTTATCTCTTACCTTTTCCCAATCCTTTTCAACCACTCGCCATTCATTTCCAATCTTTTGATACAAATAAAGGTCTAATTCCTCCACCAATTCCCTGGTCAAGTAGTTGCGGATAAAAGATGCATCATTCTCTGTTTCACGTACTTCAAACATCTTTTCGCGACCTCGCCCCGGTTCAGTTCCAAACCGCTCCCTGTCTTCCACGCTGGGATGATCATAACGTCGTTCAATGTCTTCCCAAAGTTTCAGACCAAGCAAGTATGGATTGACACTTGTTCGCGACGGCAATACGACTCCAGAGTGCGTATGTGCAAAATCTAACCCTTCCGCATCTGTTAACTCCATCTCGCGCATGATGCGCAAGTGCCAATAGGTCGCCCAACCTTCGTTCATGATCTTGGTTTCCACTTGTGGCCAGAAGTAAAGCATTTCCTCTCGAATCACGGTCAATACATCTCGTTGCCAATCTTCAAGTACCTTACTGTGGTGAATCAAGAATAAAACGAGATCCTTGTTCAATTCCATTTCCGTACGTTTCGAAGATTGACTGGAGTTCTCCTTAAGGCGATCCTCATGTGGATGAAGGCGTTCATCCAAGGCAAATAAATCTTCATACGGATTTGCAGATTCCCTTTTTACCGTAGCATCCGCCTTTTGATCCCGAAGACGCTGACGGCGAAGCGTGGTACGCGATGCATCCACGTGTTCTTGAATCGCTAATGCCGCATCAAGAACATGCTCAACTGCTTCTTTCCCGTATTCTAACTCGTATTGACGAAACCGTTCTGCACTTGCAGCCATTGAATCCACCACATTGCGAGCTGTTTGAGAAAACATTGCATTGTTTTTAAAAAAATCACAATGTGCAAGCACGTGTGCACTCACTAGCTTATTTTGCACGAGTGAATTACTGTCGAGCAAAAAGGCATAACATGGATCAGAATTGATGACGAGTTCATAGATCCTGCTGAGACCAAGATCATAATCTAACTTCATGCGATGATACGCTTTTCCAAAGCTCCAATGTGAAAAGCGAGTTGGCATGCCCTGATAAGCACCAAACGTATACAAAATATCTGCCGGTACAATTTCAAAACGCATATCGTAGAAATCGAGTCCAAAGTCTTTTGCCAAGGCAGTCATTTGCTCAATCACTTTTTCCAATTCGCTGACTTCATCAGGAGTCATGCACTCTCGCCCCCTTCACGCCCTGGTTCGGGACTGAAAAAGGTTCGCAAAGCCTTATACACTTCACCCTTTTCGTGAATCAATGCATTGCGAAAGCGAGGCGTATGAAAATGTCGATAGGCGGTCATTAATGTGGAACTGCGATTGTATTGATTCAATCCCACACCTTATCCCCATATCAAATGGTGGACGATGAGAAATCCACTTGTATCCGCGTTCCGATCGGAACTGAATGACCCGCAGGTATACTCTGCGTCGTTGCAAATCCAAACCCTGAAGGATTGAGTCGCAATCCAAGCGACGAACACACATGCATTGCTTCGGTCATCAACATGCCTTTGAAATTCGGAACGGTGACACTTGACACGTTATGTCTCTGTATTTCTATGGCCACAGTTGATCCTTCAGGCACCCGCGTGCCTACATGCGGCCATTGATCAATAACTGTACCCTGCCCGCCAATAACGGTATCCTGTAGTCCAGCATCATGCAAATGCTGTGATGATTGATTTGATGGAATACCAGTCACATTTGGCACAGAAACATACTGCGTGGCATGAGTCGCTGCTTGTGTCTGTGTATGAGTTTTCTGTGTTGTCGTTTGGTGTGGAGGAATCTCCAAGTATTTCAATGTCCGCTCTAATACATAGCGAGCGGCGGGCGTTGCTACCCAATCGCCCCACTGCGCAGTATGTAAAGGTTCATTAACCGTTACATAAATTTCGACTTTCGGATGATGCGCTGGAACGAATCCAATAAAGGATAAGTTATATACATTGGCGTAATAGCCTCCACCTGGTTTGGGAATCTGAGCTGTGCCGGTTTTTCCGGCGATATTGTACCCAGGAATAACCCCAACATTCCCTTGTGGATCCTCATTTACAACCTTCACCATCGCATTCGTAACTTCCGTCATGATAGAGCGAGGAGCAACATTCCGCACCACGTGTACGTGATGCTGAAAAACATCCTTGCCACTGGGAGCTACCACTTTTTGCACAACGTAGGGGGTTATCAAGTCTCCGCCGTTGGCAATGGCCCCGATTGCGGCCACCTGTTGGATAGGGGTAACAGCAAGCCCTTGCCCGAAGGCCATCGTCGCAAAATCAACAGCATTTAAATTTTTCTCAGGGAATATGATCGAATGACCTTCCCCTGGTAAATCGATCCCTGTTCGATGATTAAATCCAAATAAGCGCCAGTAGTTATAGAAATTCTTCACTCCCTCGGCCTGCCCAATGTGAATTAACCCCACATTACTGGAGTAGATCAGCGCTTGCTCATATGTGAGCCGCCCCCATCCATAAATGTTCCAATCGTGAATTGGAACCCCATTCACATAGTCCACGCCAGACATATAGGTTTGATTCATGGTTATGCTGTGCGTAGTCAATGCCCCCACAAAAACTTCTGGTTTAAAGGTCGAACCAGGTTCAAACGGATCGCTGATCGCCCAGTTTGTATATAATGTCGAAGCAGAGTACTTCCAGTATTCATTTGGATTAAATGTGGGGAGTGTCGCCATCGCTAGAATGGCCCCTGTTTTTGGATTCGCCACAATAATGGCAGCACGCTTAGGAGTAAACCGCTGTTGAATGGTCGACAACGCTTTTTGCGCATATCTTTGAATGACCGGATTGATGGTCAGGTACACATTATCGCCATTTTGAACTGGCTTTTCATGTTCCGGATAAAACGGGATGGGGTTCCCGAATGTGTCTTGCGTAAATTGACGATATCCTGGTGTACCTGCAAGATACTTATTATAGGACAATTCTACTCCTGTAGACCCTTGTCCATGCTCATTTGTAAAACCTATCACATGAGAGGCGAGAGTCTGATTCGGATATTCACGTAAATACGCTTTGTAGATCGTAAGATCATTGCTAAGATTTAAGTGAGTGAAGAGCGCCTCGACTTTTTGCTTAGTAAAGAGAGATACGTGAATGAGATATGGATACAATTGTAACCACGTAACCCCCGGTCGATTAAGCGCAGAGAGCATCGTTGCCTGCCTCACATGGACAATACTTGCAAGTCCACCTGCCACTGCACTGAGCTTGTCCGCTTGACGAATCGCCTGCAAATTCAGATCTATCGTATAGGCAGGTACGCTGTATGCTAGAATACCTCCAGTCGAATCATAGATCGTCCCTCGAACGGGTTGAATTACATCGCTCGCATCCCATTGCAATTTTGCACGATGATACAAAAATGCGTCAGCCGTCTGCACATAACCGATACGCACAAGAACGGCCGCAACCGCTACTACAAACCCAATTTGTAAACTTCGTATTCGAAATCTTTGCACGGCTCATCTTCCCTGCCTTTAAACTGATATTCGCGCACATAAACGCGTCAGCATATCTCAACTATAGACAAGTAGTGTTTGCTATGTTCATAAATGACTCTATCATAAATGAACGTTTATAAAAATCTATAGTAGTATAATCGACCCGTATATAGAATTTGGGGGTCTCTTTTTATGCATCGCGCGTATCGATATGAAAATACTCAAGTGCTTCCGCAACGAGCGACTGCGTTCCGATAATAGCAAGTAGCCCTTTTTCATCCAGCCCTTCTAACGCCAGCGAAATAGCTTCTTCCAGATCAATTGCAGCGTGTACCGTGACAAATTGAGCAGCGAACGTTTGCGCATCTGCGCTAAAAGTCAAATGTTTATTTTTAATCTTTGGCAACCATAATCCCTGACTAAGCGGTGCAAGTACACTAAGAAATCCGCGATAATCTTTGTCACTTGGCACAGCGCTAATCAGGTGAAGACGTGAATATGTCATCATGCCAAGCACTTCACGCACATACTCCGCGCTCTCCCGATTGATCGCTCCATCAATCAATACCTTTGGTGAACCCGGAATCACTTGGCATCTTCCCGGAATCGAAACATCCAGCAGCGCCTGTCTCACTTTCGCGAGATCAAGTGTCCCCCCGACAACCCACTCGGCTGTAGCCATGGCAACAGCCGCGTTATCCACTTGATGCCTGCCCAACATGCGCAATTCTAATGCTCGATAGTGCTGCTGAGCAGTTATCACAGACAACCGCGTCCCTTGCGCACTTGTTTCGACATCTTGCACCCAAAAGTCGGTATTCAACTCGCGCAAGACCTTTCCTTCTTTGCGCCCTTCGTCCCTCAAAATTGAAAGCGCCGGCTCCACCTGATAGCCAACCACGACCCCCATCAGTTCAGGGGTCATGATGCCCGCCTTATTGTTCGCAATCTCTGAGATATGCGCGCCCAGTTGCTCCGGATGTTCGTATAAAACTGGCGTAATGACCGCCAATTCCGCATGAAGTGCATTGACATCATCATAGCGCGCCCCTCGACCAAGCTCAATCACATTGATGTTCGTGCGCATTTCTGCAAAATATAACATCGCCACCACTGCGGTAATGCCGACTGGACCAAAATATTCATGCGGAGCCATCACACGTTGAATCTGCTCTAACGGTCCCCGAATACGCTCTAGCAACCGCATGAAATCAGCTTCCGAAATCGCTTTGCGATTCACCCGAATACGCTCTGTAAAATCAAGCAAATGAGGACTGGTGAATAGCCCCACTCGATACCCCTGTTGTTCGAGTATTTGTGCAATCATCCGTGAAGTGGATCCCTTGCCTTTACTACCAGTTATCTTGATATTACGCTGTAGGCGATCAGGAGATCCAATATTATCCAACAAATGTCTGATGTGCAAAGGATTGCGCGTGTCACGGTCTAAGCCGTCAACACGATAGGGCTTAGACTGCGTATAACTTGAAAACACATATGATACAGCATCATAAAACCGCGTAAACACTTGGCTCCGCTCCTTATTTATGGGTGCGTGGATTTAGATTTTGCCTTTGCCGCATTTTGCGCTTGCTGTGCAAAGTAGGCGTCAATCACTGTCTTTGCCATTGGCGTAGCCGCCCGAAAACCTTCTCCTGTGACATTTGGAATGACGGCTGCAACTGCAATCTGCGGATTTTTATAAGGGGCGAACCCGATAAACACTGAGTTGTTACGCCCTGGAATCCCGCTTTCTGCCGTCCCTGTTTTCGCCGCCACATTGATCGGATCATTGCCAAAGAAATAGGTGGCAGTCCCCAATGTGCCATGCGTCGCAAGTTCCATCCCTTGCTTAATCAGATTGATATAAGTCGGGTTCACATTCACCTTATCAATTAAATGGGGTTGAAATACTTTGACGACGTGTCCTGATGGAGATATAATCTCATGTACCATTTGCGGTTGATAGCGATATCCGCCATTTGCGATGGTTGCAACATACGTCGCCATCCCTATGGTTGAGTACGTCTCTTCTTGTCCAATCGCAGCGGCAGGAAGATCATATAATGTCGGTGGGTTTGCAATCGTCACATAGCCAGTCGCTTCACCTGGCAAATCAATTCCAGTTGGGCTGGTCAACCCAAATTGCTTACCCATGGATGAGATCTGCTTCAGTGCCGTGACACGCGGTCCAGTTAACCAAGACTCAATGTTTTGCGGTGGATTATTGACATTAAAATGCCCCATGTCGAGTCCCACCTGATAAAAATACGTATCATCTGATACCTCTAAGGCTTCACGTAAACCAATAACGCCAAATCCAGCTTGATTCCAGTTTTTCATATAATAAGTCCCAATTTGCAGTCCACCGGTGTCATTCACCTTCAGCGAAGGGGTTATTTCATGATTCATCAAAGCTGCAAAGGCAGTCAGTGGCTTCTCCGTAGAACCAGGCATATAGAGGCCAGCGATCGCGGTATTCAGTCCTGCATCATTTTGCAGAAAGCTCTGATAGTGTTGAGAGGAGATCCCGCCCACCCACCACTGCGGTTTATATGTCGGATAACTCGCCATCGCAAGAACAGCGCCCGTATGAACATTTAGCACAACAATCGTCCCAGAATACACGTTAGATTCGCCTAACGCATGCAAATAGTTAATCCGATAAATCAGCGCTTGCTCCGCTATCTTTTGAAGCGGTCCATCCAAATTCAACACGAGGTTATTCCCTGCATGCGCAGGTACATGGATCGTCCCCCCGGTCAAAGGCACCCCCGCTGGGTTGACCGGGATTTTCTCCGCTCCGGATTTCCCTCGCAGTACACTTTGATACTGCTCCTCTAGACCTGACAAACCAACCAAGGAATTTGGATTGTACCCTTGGCTTGCGTACTGGGATGCTTGATTTTGGGGAATCGACCCAATATAGCCAATCTCATGTGCAGCCTCATAGCCTTTTGGATAAACCCGTACAGGAGTGGTAATCATAGTGATACCTGGCAAAGAGTTGCGATGTTCTGCCACATAAGCTAATTCGACTGGTGTAGCATTTTGAACTAATGTCACAGTTGCAAATCCGGGTTTTGACGTCGTCATATCATATAGCAACTTCTTAGCCGGAATCTTCAACACAATCGACAATTTTTTAGCAATTAACGAAGCAGAGGCGAGATCATTTGGATACCTGACAAAAACGATATTAAAATCTGCCTTGTCCGCGGCCAACACTTGACCTTGACTATCATAAATCCAACCCCGTGGTCCTGGGATTGGAATCGTATCGTAGTTTTGCACCGAAACTTGCGATTGAAATTGCTGATTTTCTGTAATTTGGATATAGCCTAACCGCACCAAAAGTGTGGCACTAGCCAACACGGTGACGAGAAACATGCCCTGGATACGCCTTGGTACGCGACGTTTCACCGGACGCTCTTCGCGCCGAACACTCACACTCTTAGCCCCCTTGGTCTACCTACTTGGTTGATCCATTCATTGTACCGTAACTCTATGAGACTGTCATGGAACTACCCTATAGTTTCCCAATGAAACTTGTAACAAGAATGTGTCGATGCTCACGAAAGCGACAATCCGCATGTAATCCTATATATGACGTACATTCCTAAATACATTCACACTGGCGATCACCAGAATGAAAAGGGTCCCCGCGACAAAAACGACAGGCATTGCAATCACCAACGGGCCAAGCAATGGCGGCAACACCGCAACCCCTACGTTCGAGGCCATACTAAATCCTGCCGTTTGCACACCTGCTCCACGCGTCTCGCGCGCCGCTTCCGCCGTTGTACTAAGCGCAAGCGCGTAACACCCGTTCCCAAATATTCCTAGAAACAAGAAAATCAACTGTAATACACCCGCAGTAACGGTCCAAACCCCTGTGAATTGCAAAACCACGAAGAGACTGAGTATCGTGGTCAACACAATCAGAATCTCCTGCCAAATTCCTGACCGACCAAGAAAGTCTGCCAACACAGGAAAGAGAATCGCCCCAATTCCCGAGCCAAGAAACGTAAGCGCAGTGAGTGTGGCGCCGAGTTGCGCCGCATTTGCCACATGCAAATGGAGAAGCGCACTCACTGCAACACCGCCAAACATGACACTCGTTGCAGCAATAGACAACCCCACCCACCACCATCGCGGCGAACCAAAGACAATTCTCTCCACACCTGAAACAGGTTCGTCAAACCGCTGCACCTGATTCAGTGACAAAAACAAAAGGACTCCAACCACTGCATTCACGATCCATACCGCCACGAGCGTACCCGTATAGCCAAATCCGTGCAAAAGCGTAGGTCCCATATAGGCCCCCGCCGCCATCCCGAAAAACAGCATGCCAAGCGTAAAACCCGTCAACGTCTTCACATGTGTCAGGTGAACCTGACGGACAACCGCTCCTACAGGTGAAATCAGGAGAGGATAGGCAATCGCCGCAATCGCTTGCGCCACCATGAACCAACTGTAGGAAGGCGCAAAAATGCGCCCAAGAAGCCCGACAAAGGAGAGGACGATCGCCGTTCGCAACACAGGCGCAATTCCATCTTTCCTGGCCCACCATGCGGCTGGCATACTAAAGAGAATCATTGCAAATCCATAGAGTGATAAAAACATCAGAATCGAACTCAGCGATGCATGCAGATTACCAATCAACTCCGGCACCATCGGTGCCATAACGAACCACGCGGCCCCGACTGTAAATGCAAATACCACATAGGCAATAACAAAGAACAGCGGTGCAGAACGTTCTCTTTGCGATGTTCGTACCATTTCTCTAAACCTCCTCGCATTTGTCTATTTTATGACGATACCATGAAAGCAGATAAATGAAACTAGTTCGACTGCCCCTGATCAAGATTTATTTGACTTGCTATGCGAATTGCAAGATCAAGCAGTCGATCTACCCATTGAGCCCCATTTTTATCCTGTAATAAAACCCACTCTCTTTGCGCATCGAAAGAAAGATGAGCTACTTCCAAAGAATCAATTTCAATGAGACTATTGCCCATTTGGTATCTAAGTCGCTCTTTCATTTTTTCACCCCCACCTCTCTATACTATGAAAATATGCGCTACTTCTGTCTGTTGAAATAATCGCAGTGCGCGCCGCGTAAAGTGTCAAGAGGAGGAATACAGATGGCCATCTATCCGACAGGTCTGCATACTGTCGCCCTATATTTACGAAAATCTCGTGCGGATCTTGAGTCCGAGAAACGTGGAGAAGGGGAGACTCTCTCAAAACACAAACGCGCCCTCTATGCCCTCGCAGCAAAATACGACTATGTCATTAGCGATATTTATGAGGAAATTGTTTCAGGCGAACGGATCATCGATCGACCCGCGATGCAACGTCTCTTACAGACGGTCGAACTAGCACGCTATCAAGCCGTTTTATGCATGGACGTAGATCGACTAGGTCGAGGCAATATGATCGATCAAGGCATCATTCAAGATATCTTCAAACAATCGCGAACGCTCATCATTACGCCACGCAAAGTCTATGATTTACAAGATGATATGGATGAAGAATGGAGCGAATTTGAAGCGTTTATGGCACGCCGCGAGTTAAAGATGATCACGCGCAGAATGCAGCGTGGTCGCCGTCAAAGCGCTCTTGAAGGCAAGAGTATCAGCCGCAAACCACCTTATGGCTATCTTCGCGATCATACGCTCCATCTTCACCCCAACCCTACCACCGCTCCGATTGTCAAGATGATCTTTGCACTCGCAGCACAAGGCCACGGTGCAAAACGCATCAGCACTCATCTTACAAAACTCGGAATCAAATCCCCAAGTGGAAAGGATTATTGGGATCGCTCCACGATCGATTCCATCTTAAAAAATCCAGTCTATCAGGGACATATTCGTTGGGGACATTACCGCTACCAAAAAACGACAAATGGCAAAACAGGGTATACTCGATCGCTCGCAGAAGAGCAGACAACGGTGATGAAATATCATGCGCATGAACCACTCGTTGATCACGCGCATGTTGCAAAATATCTCGCTCATGTGAGCCATCATCCAAGCGTCCCATCCAATAAAACCTTGGCAAATCCCTTGGCCGGACTCATCACATGTGTAAGATGCGGCCGGGCCATGCTGCGCAAAAAGACGTACAATCGGCCACATCATCGTTTAGTCTGCACGACTCCTAGCTGTCTGACAAAAGGAACACATTTTGAATATGTCGAGCGATCTATCACCCAAACCTTACAATCCGTGTTGGCTGGCATCCATTTGCAGCCCGAAAGGCTACAAAAAGCCCTCGCGGTCAGTCAACCTAAGCCAGACTGGGTCGAACACCAGATTGCACAATTACAAGCATCAATCTCACAAAACGAAAAGCAATTGGCTCATTTACACGACATACTCGAGCAGGGGATATACAACATTGCGACATTTGACGCGCGGCGAAATTTGCTTTTACAACGGCTGCAAGATCTTGATCATGAAGTACAAAAGGCACGACACGAGGCAACTCACAAAGCGCATACTTTGCCTATCCCACACGTTGTGCACACCACTGCACTCAGTCCATGGGACTTATATCAAAACGCATCCACCAACGAACTGAAAAATGAACTGTTAAAGCTTTTCATCCTTCGCATCACGTATCGTAGAGAAAAAGAATGGACACAACCCGATCACTTTGAATTACACATTTCTCTGCGCTTTTGACGCCCGTTGTGGGCAACCTGCTTAGCTGTATTGATTAATCTCACCATACCCAAAGACGTTACACACATCCATGAGCTCTGTGACCAATTTGACACAACGCTCATTGTCAGAGGATAAATTGTCTCCATCCGAGAAATGAAAAGGATAGATATTGTACAATTGCGGCGAGTAGCGAGCATCGATCAGATTTAGCGCAAGCTGATAGGCTGACGAGCAGATCGTTCCGCCGCTTTCACCTTTTGTAAAAAACTCGTGTTCAGTGACGAGTTTCGCTTCTGTATGGTGTGCAATGAATTCAATGCCCACATGTTCATACTTAGTACGCAAAAAGCGCACCATCCAGAAGTAAAATGTCCGAGCGATATACTTCTCAAATGTGCCCATGGATCCAGATGTGTCCATCATCGCGATCACGACCGCTTGCGACCGCGGCACCTGCACATCATCCCATGTTTTATAGCGCAAATCCTCCGGAGTAATCGGATGCAAACTGGGATGCCCCAATCGCGCATTACGTTTTAGCGTTTCAAGGATCGTTCGCTTTTTATCGATATTGCTCTGTAGCCCCTTCTTCCTTATGTCGCGAAATTCAACATCTTCGACAACCAGTTGATCTTGAGATTTTTGTACAAGATAAGGAAGTTCTAGTTCCGCAAACAACACTTCTTGAATCTCATCGACAGAAACCTCCGCCTCATAATAATCGACGCCCGGTTGATCTCCCGCACCCTCACCTTGCCCTGGACCTTTGGGGTTCCCTGGCTGTGGGTCACGTGCAATCACATCGCCTACCGCCGCATCACCGTCACCTTGACCTGCTTGTTGACTTTTATTGTAATTAAAGCGAAACCGATATTCATCGAGCGAACGAATGGGGACTTTCACAATCTGCCTGCCATCTGTCATAATGATGCTCTCTTCACTCACGAGATCAGGTAGATTATTGCGGATGGCCTCTTTCACCTTTTGTTTATGCCGCGCTTGATCCTGCTGTCCCTTGCGGTGAAGGGACCAGTCGTCTTGACTTAGTGTAAATACTCCCATGTCTCTCACCTCTTCGGATAGTTGCGTAAGGCAATTGGTAGAGATACGAGCAGGGCGTGAGTCATTCGACACACACCCTGCATTGCCATCCACCTAACACTTCATAATCCATAGCCAATTTCCGATCAGCTATCGGATTCATTACACTTAGCGATTGAGCAAACTGCCCGTATACTGTAACAATTCATTGGAGCATGAAGCACAATAGCCATGCTCCTCCATCAAACGACGACTGACTTCATTTATTTTCTTTAATTGGTTAGAATCTGGTGTTTTTGTCGATGTTGTAATTTTTACAACATCTTTTAGATCATCAAATAATTTCTTCTCAATCGCTTCGCGCAGCCGTTCATGTGAATGATAATCAAATCGTTTCCCGCGTCTCGCATAGGTCGAAATGCGAATTAAGATCTCCTCGCGAAATGCACGTTTTGCATTTTCTGAAATGCCAATTTGCTCCTCAATCGAACGCATTAACTTTTCATCTGGATCCATCTCTTCGCCTGTGATCGGATCTCTCATTCGTTGCCAATTACAGTACGCTTCGACATTATCCAGATAATTTTCAAGCAACGTTTTAGCCGACTCTTCATACGAATACACGAATGCCTTCTGAACTTCTTTTTTAGCCATATCATCGTACTCTTTACGTGCAATAGCTATAAAATTCAGTAATTTCCCACGATCCTCCTTACTTATCGAAGCGTGCTGATCGAGTCCTTCTTTAATTGCACGCAACACATCCAGCGCATTGATACAACTCGTATCCCGTCTAATCAAAGCGCTCGAAATGCGATTAATCACATAGCGCGGATCGATACCTGACATCCCTTCATCAGGTGCTTCTATTCGCAACTCCTCAATGTCTTTATCTTTGAACCCTTCCACACTACGTCCATCGTACAAATACAACTTCTTCAACAAATCCATACCCTGCTTTTTGGATTCCTTTAGTCTTGTGAGTACTGAGAAAATGGAAGCGGTCATCAATGCATGCGGGGCGATGTGGACATCTCGCAAGTCACTCTGTTGCACCAATTTGCCATAAATTTTCACTTCGTCAGTAACACGTAGATTGTACGGAATTGGCATCACAATCATCCGCGATTGAAGTGCCTCATTGCGCTTATTTCCAACGAATGTCCGATATTCCGTCTCGTTCGTATGCGCAATCACCATCTCATCAGCTGAAATCAGCGCAAAACGTCCGGCCTTAAAGTTGCCCTCTTGTGTCAATGAAAGCAAATGCCATAAAAATTTTTCGTCACATTTCAACATTTCTTGAAATTCCATCAGACCTCTATTCGCTTTATTTAACTCTCCATCAAAACGATATGCACGCGGATCACTCTCTGATCCATATTCCGAAATTGTGGAAAAATCAATGCTCCCTGTCAGATCTGCGATGTCCTGGGATTTTGGATCAGACGGGCTGAATGTGCCTATGCCAACGCGCTCATCCTCTGACAATAAAATGCGTTCAATCGGCACCTGTTCAATGTGTCCCCCGAATTCTGATTCCAGTCTCATGCGGCAACTTGGGCACAAATTCCCTTCAATCCGAACGCCAAATTCATTTTCGAAATCAGAACGTAATTCGGCAGGAATGAGATGCAGTGGTTCTTCGTGCATAGGACACCCTTTAATGCCGTACAGCGCCCCTTCCAGTGTACGTGAATAACGCTCTAACCCGCGCTTTAGCATCGTAACAATCGTCGATTTCCCACCACTGACAGGTCCCATAAGAAGCAGAATACGTTTGCGCACATCGAGGCGTTTTGCCGCCGAATGAAAGTATTCTTCGACCAGACGCTCTAAAGAAAGATCGAGACCGAATATTTCATCGGAGAAAAATAGATATCTCTTATGTCCATGATCATCAACATTTACACCGGTAGATTCGATCATTCGATAGATACGTGAATGGGCAGATTCAGCAATGATTGGCTGTTTACGCACCAACTCCATGTAATCCAAAAATTTCCCTTCCCAAGTTAACTCTTTTTCCCTTGCACGATATGCGGCCAATCGGTTCAGAATATCCACACGTCTTCCTCCTTTTCCGAGGCATCGACCAATAGGTGCCGATTTCCTAAAATCCAGTGTTAAGTGTGATCCACAAAGAACGAGCTACACGGCCGAATACGAGAAGACACATAAGCGAAGCAATCTACGCTGTAGTGTGTTACTATGCTTATGCGATGGTCAAGCTGTGGTTGCTCTAAAAGTTTATGAGCATATTCATACACTCGCAACCTCTACAAAAAGGCAGGTGTCCACGTATGACTTCATCGAAAACCCGAATGATTTTCGAGGCAGCCATCGACATTTTTTCCGAACGCGGCTTCGAGAAAGCAACCATGGACGAAATAGCCGCCAAAGCCAATGTGGCTAAAGGAACGATCTATTACCATTTCAAGAGTAAAGAAGAGTTATTTGTGTTTTTGGTCGAAGAGGGAACTGAGTTGCTTCGCGAGCACGTTCTAGCTAAGTTGTCAGAACAAATGACAGCAACCGACAAAATGCGAACTATTATTCACGAACAGCTAACCTTCTTTAAAGATTATAAGGATTTTTGCATTATTATTCTTCGGGAAGCCTGGGGAGAAGAACAAAGACAGAGACAATTTCGAAGAATGCTGGTCCATTACGTTCATTCGATCGAAGACGTCGTACTTGCGGGAATTCACTCGGGGGAATTTGCAGAAACGGACAGTTCAACCGCAGCTTGGTCCATTTTCGGTGGACTTAGCATTACGGCACTCAACCACTTATTTGCTGATCCCACCTTTGATTTGCCCACTCTCGGCCCTTTTTTTGAAGATCTACTCATGCGTGGACTTACACATCGCGATTCTTGTGCGGTCCAACCAGAAATCCCGCACGAAGATGGCGTCGCGCCACCTCCGTCACGTGAGGCCAGGAAATTGGAGTTGCCGTAGTGCTTCATAAAGCGCGATGGCCACTGTATTAGATAAATTCAACGAACGCATGGCTTGTCCCATCGGCAAACGCAAGCAAGAAGAGGCATGTGCTTCATGGACAAAGGCCGGTAAGCCAGTAGTCTCCTTTCCAAACACAAGATAATCATCTGACTGATAGGTGACATCTACATAGTGACATTCAGCGAATTTTGTAAAAAAATACATATTCGAGCCTGCATGTTCCGCTTCGTCGATCACCTCTTGCAAGTGATCGTGCATTCGAGTATCCACCATATGCCAATAATCAAGACCAGCTCTACGTAAAGAACTATCGTCAATCTTAAATCCAAGCGGCTGCACCAGGTGTAAAACTGTTCCTGTTGCAGCGCACGTTCGAGCAATATTTCCCGTGTTAGGTGGGATTTGAGGTTCGAATAAAACAATATGCATACTCTTCACTTCCTAACTATCTACTCATTCAGATGCAAAAATAGATATCGCGTTCGTTCCGTCCAAGCATGACTATCTTCATAGGAATAGTGACGCATCCGACTATTCACCGTATGCGCATTGACGAGCGGATCTCCATTGCCATCAAACGCTGTAACGACTGCCATGTGGTGATACATACCTGATCCATCCCAATCATACCCGATTAGATCTCCGATTTGCAGTTGCCGTGGGTCATCTACCACATCAGCATGTACAAATTGTGACGAATTACGCAAGAAATGCACTAGGGAATGAGATACAGCCCAGGAATAACTCCAATTCACTTTATCCTCATGGTGAAACCACCAGCCAGACTCTCTTTTCCCTGTAAAATGCATGGGAACATTGCCTGCACGCAAGACCTGAGACACAAAATTAGTACAATCCTCAGCGAATGCCAGATAGTCAGGATTTGTACGATCCCACCAAAGTTCCGCGTACCGATAAGCTAACATGCGCTGATACGGAGCCGGCGGCCTTTTCGAGCGCTGCATGTCCGACCAAAGATCCGTTCTTTCGTGACGATCCTTCACATGAGAAGACGACCATTCCGCACGATGGCGATGTGCCACTAGTCGAGGTGTTATATCCTCGGTTTGCCATATCAGAACATGATCAATCACACGTTGTTCATGTTCTAGCACACCGCGCAATTCGTACACGAAACGGATCGATTCGCGTGCAATGATCTCATACTGAACATTCTTTTCGTCTGTCACTGGCTTCATTCGCAATTGTACATCCGTAATCGTCTTCTTATCTACTGCATTGCGTTTAGAAAAAAGCTGATAGCGTCGATCCATCTCGGCCACAACAGGCTGAATCCCATGAATCGTGTACAATGATTCATAATCTCGAGCAACCCATCCTTGATTCCTTCGAAAAAACCAATCTCTTGTAGCCTGAATGATTTTTTCCGTCATGCCGCATACCCCCTAGTTACAACGTATGTTATAGGATGAGTACTTAGCGATGTTTGGCAAGTCCAACTTCTATGATACACTAATGAAATAATCCAAGTTGAATTGAAATCGTTTCATCCCGAGGTGACTCAGATGGTCCACTTGCCCGCTAAAGATCAATCTAATGACCGTAATACGGTTCGTGCCGTCGAGCGTGCACTGGATATTCTACTGTGCTTTGGAAACGATCGCGATCTCGGTTTAACTGAAATTGCAAGTCGGGTTTCACTCCACAAAAGCACAGTTCATCGACTCCTCGCTTCGCTTGAGGCAAAAGGTTTTGTGCAGCGACATCAACAGACAGATCGTTACCGCTTAGGGTGGGTGCTTTTGGATCTGGCAAATCAGATGTTTCAATCAGATGATCTTGTCACACGCGTTCTTCCAGAAATGACTGAACTACGCGATAAAATTGGCGAAACGATCAGTCTCTATGTCAGATCAGGCATTGAACGGATTCGCATTCAAGCGGTGGAAGGCATTCATCCCGTACGTCGCGTAGCAAATATCGGAAAAAGGTTTCCTCTCTACGTAGGTGCATCTGGAAAGGTTCTGCTTGCATTTTCAGACGACCTTGTCTTGGATGAATTGCGAACACTCGGGGCATTTCCTGAAGAACTTGACCTTTCCGAACTAAAACATCAATGTGATCATATTCGCTCTGAAGGTTATGCTGTAAGTATCGAAGAACGTGAAGTTGGCGCTGCCGCAGTAGCCACACCGATTTTTGATCGCCAACATAAGTGCGTAGCGGCACTTTCGATATCTGGGCCTGTTGATCGCTATACACCAAGTCATGTACTCCACTTTGCCAAAGCGTGCATGCAGACATCGGAGGCGATTTCACGTTATTTAGGGATTTAACCAGATGCCTACGCACACAAGATAAGCCTTCATGAATACAATACCTCAGGAAAGCTAGGTACAATACCCTACGCTTTTTCTCTGGAGGTGAAGGCAATGGATAAGCGCTCTCTTCCACCATGGATGCAGCACTTGTGGAACGAACTCACAAAACCGCCTGCTGTTTTGCATCGTCCCACAACGCACATGCGCAAACCTCGTCAAAATCCGCAAAACGAGATGCGTGACGAGGCTGAAGACGAAGATTTTTTATACGATAGCCCAACAGATCCTCCGTTTACCGGTAAATCAACAAAAGGAAACGTACAAGCTGCGTCCAAAGCTTCACGTAAGTATTTTGTCCCACGCAAAACAAACACACATCGTACCATGACAAAGCCCCGTCCACGTAAAACGATGAAAACACCGAAACGTATACAGCAAATGCCCCTGACACAAGGTGTGGAGCAAGTCGGACAACCTCGTCAACAACCGATCCAAACAATGGCAGCAAAAACCGCATCTCAGCCCGAACGTACACTCCGTACAAGCCAACAGTCAAAAACAAAACCAGAGACCAAGACAGCCGAACGATATTTCGAGCAGGTTCACCACATTGAACCAACCAATGGCGTTTGGAAAATTACAGTAGCCGATAGCAGACAGTTTGCCCTCAAAGAGAGTAAGCTATCGCCAGCACGAATCACCTTTATGGCAGATGCCCTCGATGAATTGCATCGTCGTGGATTCAAACGCGTTGCGCGCATTATTCGTACGGCACGTAGTAACAAACCTTACTTGATCGATGGCGCTCATACGTACTATGTCTCTGAATGGGTTCCCGGTTTACCAGTGCAGCTAGCTTCAATGCGACAATTGAATGCGGCAGCAAAATCACTTGCGCGATTTCATGAACGGTCTCAAAACTACGAGTCAGGTTCATTCCAGCCTCCACATGCATATCGTGTCTTTGAACATTTGCTAAATCGCAAACAGGATCTCACCCGCTTATATCAAACCATCGAACATCGTTCGGAAAAAAATTCCTTTGACGAATTGTTTCTGCACCACTTCGCAAAGGCTGACAAACAAGCGACAGATGCACTCTCTCTTTGTAAGTTGCCAGAAGTGGAATCTCACTTAAAACAAGCCATGGATAAGCCTGGACTATGCCATTTAGACGTTACACGTTCAAACCTCATTGTCCATCCTGCCGGATTTGTACAATTGATCGACTTTGATACCATGACGTTTGGTCCGCGCGCAGTGGACTTAGCCCATTTACTCCGCCGCGCCATGCAAGCCCAAGGTACATGGTCAAATGAGATTGCACTCGTCCCACTGATTGCCTACAATCGCGTGCAACCACTCGTTCAGGGCGAGTATTTACTGCTCGAATCACTACTGACCTTTCCACATCGCTTCTGGCGCATCGCGCATACCTACTATGGCGCTTCACCTCAAAGCACAGAATCGTATCACTTACAATTAAAAAACCTACAAGATTCACTTGCACTCGAGAACCCACGCGATGAATTTCTAAGTTCTTTTTCTCGCCAAGTCACACGTCGCACCCATTCTTAGGTAGATGACTACTGTACGCCTTCTTCACACGCCCACTGCATCTCCTTTCTTACACTCTCATCCGCCTCGCTACCAAACGCTGTAGCGACGACAGTTCGCACTTCGTCAGGAGCAATCTGACAGAGCGCCCATGCTGTCGTTGCGCGGATCTCTTTACGAGGATCAGATAAAAATGGCAACAATTCAGGTAGTGCTCCCTTTGCGCGTAGATTGCCAAGAGCCAGAATCGCATTGCGTCGCCATACATAAAATCCTCGCCATGCGGCAGCCGTATGGCCAAATTCCCGCAAAAATGCCCGGCGCGAGAGCTTTAGAATATGCACTAATTCTGGATAGCTAAGCTCTTCATCAGGTGCAAAAGCAGGATCTTGGCTTAGTAGACTTTGATTATTCTTTGGACAAACGTTTTGGCAAACGTCACATCCCCAAAGTCGTCGTCCGATTGCCTTGCGATATTCATTTGGTATAATACCACTACTTTGAGATAGGTAGGAAATGCAGCGCTTCCCATCTAAAATATACGGATCGACCAATGCGCCAGTGGGGCACGCAGTTATACACA
Source organism: Bacillota bacterium (assembly GCA_021821085.1). GTDB lineage: Bacteria > Bacillota > Bacilli > Alicyclobacillales > SLC66 > Sulfoacidibacillus. The sequence continues at coordinate 88,803 of JAKACV010000001.1, forward strand.
GAGTACAAGTACCACATGAATCAAAATCAATAGCAACATCCTGCGGTTCAATCGCAAGATCAGTTATAAGGGAACCAAGAAATACCCACGAACCATATTTTTGTGTAATAAGCATACCGTTCTTTCCAATCCAGCCAATTAACGCACGCTCTGCAACAGCCCGATCGACAAGAGGAGCAGTGTCTACTCCAATATGATAAGCAATATCCCGTCCGACATATCGCGCCAACCCATCTGCAATCGACTCCAACTGACGAGTCAATACTCTATGATAGTCGCGTCCATAGGCATACAGGGACACACTCCCACGCAACCCTTTAGGCCGTCTGAGCGCTTTTGTTGCAGGTGTAATGTATGGTACGGCAATCGCTATAATACTCTTGGCCTGAGGGAGTATGGCTGCCGGGTCGACGCGCAGACGAGAGTTGGGATGCTCAAATCCCGTGGCTCGCCCCTCCTCATAATAGCGATCCAATTTTGGGATTACATCAGAAAATTCATCTGCCGTCGTAACGCCCACCAAGTCAACCCCAACTGTGCTCGCCAATGTTTTCAAAACGCGAAATGAAACTTCATAGGACATTATCATCCCCCATTTCCCGCCTTCATTAGCGAGGGATAGCCGCACGGGCAAGCACATCACATCGTTCATTATAATGATGTCCACTATGTCCTTTAACTTTGCCAAACTGAACGTCATGTATAGATAATTGTTCTATTAACATTTCCCATAAATCTCTATTTTTAACAGGTTGTTTACTGCTATTAACCCAGTCGGTCTGCTGCCATTTCACATACCATTTTTGTGTGAAACAATTCACCACATACGCGGAATCACTATACACCGTCACTTTACAAGGTCGCTTCAGTGCACGCAACCCCTCCACAACCGCCTGAATTTCCATGCGTTGATTCGTGGTGTGCAATTCGCCCCCCGATCGCTCTACCTCTTTTTCGCCCCAAACGAGAATAGCCGCCCATCCACCTGGTCCTGGATTTCCACTACAAGCCCCGTCTGTATAGACGGAGACCACGGTTAACTCAACTCCCACGTTTATTTCCCCCGGTCTAAAGACATCTTAAGTATTATCGGTTACTTACCCACAGTGTCGCAAGTCCAATTGTAGTACATCCCGGTTAAGACTCAAAATAAAGGTCATCAGAGGACGGTGTTTCATATGTTGATCTACAATCGAGTTGCTCCATCAATCCATGCACATTGGAGAATAGATTGATGAACGGAGCCTTTTGGGTTGGACTTCTCACGATGCTTTCTTTTGGCCCATTCGCACAACACATGACACCTACACACGGACATCTATACTGGGAAAAACGATCTCCTGGCCATATCGTATATTCCGTGCAGACTACAAAAAAATGGGTAGCCCTGACGTTTGATGATGGACCAAATCCTAAATATACGATTCAAATGATGCATATTTTAGATCGTCATCACGCGCATGCGACATTTTTCGTTCTGGGAAATTTGGTCCGCGAACAGCCCAAGATCGTACAAACTCTGTACGCCCATGGGCACGAAATTGGCAATCATACGGATCAACATCTAAAAATGGATCGGATTACAACCGCAGACATTATCGCCTGTGATCGAGCCATTCAGGAAGTTACCGGAAAACACCCCTATCTCTTGCGACCACCTGGTGGTGGGCTTTCTGAGCGACTCGTGCGCATCGCCGAACAAACGAAACATATTATCGTCATGTGGTCGTGGGATGTGGACTCAAAGGACTGGTCACAACCCGGTGTTCAAAAAATCGTCAACCGTGTCGTAACTCATGTAAGTCCTGGGGCAATTATCATTTTGCACGACGGAGGTGGTCCTCGTAGCCAGACAGTAAGTGCACTTCAAGGCATCCTTGACCGATTGTCTAAAGAAGGATACACCTTTGTTACCGTCAGTCAACTGGTAGCAGAATGGAAATCCTATCGCCCATTCATTTCGTCAAGCTATGTCACTCACTAACTTCCTACGTCATAAGTTTATAGACAAAGTAAGTTAATGTCCCCCCACAAGACACAACCATCAGAAGGATTCCACCGGCAGCACCTAAGCGATGGTGCTGCCACCATAGCCATCTGATAAAACTAATAAGATACACAGTGACAAGTAATGGTGCAACCAACGTCATGAAAAGAGTAATCAAATTCATCTTATATCCCCATTCACCGAACAAGTACACGTCTTCTAAATCGCCAACGTCCTTTTCCTTTTTTGGCTGAACCTTTTTCCTCTTCCTCGTTATCTGGTGTCCCTTTTCTTCCACCGTGTGAAAAATGATCAACAAGCGCTACAAGGATGGCTAACAAAACGGGGAGAGCGACACTCACTGTCCAGCCGTAGGGCTCAAAAATTTGCGCTGAAATCGCCAGAACAGTAGGGAAATCAGGCGGCAAAAAGGAAAGCACATAGAGCAACAATGAAAATGGCGCCAACAACGGGCGATACACAGGCATATCGAAAGCCTGTGCATATAAATATGCGGCAAGCCATAAGCCAAACCCCATTTTTATAACAGCTGCCGCAACCCAAAGGAAGATAAAGATTGACTCCATACGTTGAACGAATCGCCCGACGTAAATTACACGCGCCAATTGATACAATGGGAACGGGATTTTTCCCATTGGAGCGACAGTAAAGATTCCAAGAAAGACAAGAACAACAACGCTAAAAATCAAGGCGGCAAGAATAATGCTAACGACTCCAATATAGACAAATTTATTCCTGTTTCTAATCGCTGGATACATAATTGACAGGATTAACACATTGCAAAACAGGCTCGTGTTAATCATTCCAAACCATAATGTTGACGTCAGGCCTCTGCCCCAAAAGGGCAAAAGCAAACTTGCATTAAACCAAGGAAGTGGCAGGATCAACAGCAATGCTAACCCAATCAAAAAAACGTACGAGAAAATCATTGCCGTTCGCGTCAGTCCTTCTAATCCCTTATGTGCGTAATAAACAACAACAACTAAGAACGCGAGAGTGACCACCCCTGTCGGAGTGGCTGGGAGTACGGTTGTCACTACTGTCTCTGTGAACTCCCGCATAACAAGTGCCGTCTGTGTAAGAAAAAACAAAATAAATACAAGCGCCGCCAGAATCGTGATGAAACGTCCCATTGTGCGCGTTAACACCTGCAAAATATTCTCGCCGGGAAAACGCTTAAAACAAATATGCACGATAAAAAACGACAATAAATCAATGACGCCAGAAATCAGTGGAATCGCCCATGCCATACTCTGTCCTTCCGAAGCCACACGTGAAGGGAAACTCAAAAAAACATCTGTGGCCGTATAAATGGTGAGCAATGCCGTCAACTCAATGATACCAACACGCCCTATTGCAATACTCGCCTGTTTGGCCATATAAAATCCCCCTCTATGTACCCTTGCGGCCATTTGGCTTGTGCAACGCGCGGACTCTCGGACTCCACGGGCGTGTGATCTCATTTTGACGTTTTGTATCCTTCGCACCGAAAGCTGCTGGACGTGTCTCCATAGTAAAAACCCGTCCTCGCGCGATCACATCAGATGATGAACGTTGCCACGGAGCAATAGGAGACAAGATTGGCACACCGAAACTTCGAATGCTGACTGCATGCATAATGAGCATCATTAATCCGAGCGTAATCCCATAAAAACCTAAAAATGCGGCTGCGATGATAAACGTGAACCGCAAAACTCGAATGGAAAAGGACAAATTGTAATTGGGCATTGTAAAGGAACCTAACGCAGTTACTGCAACGACGATGATCAACAGCGGACTAATAATTCCTGCTGCAACTGCCGCCTGTCCAAGAATCAAAGCACCCACAATGCCAATCGTAGGACCAATCACAGACGGAATGCGGATACCTGCTTCGCGAATCAATTCTAACGCGAATTCCATAATAAGAACTTCAAATACCACAGGAAATGGCACCCGTTCTCTCGATGCTGCTACCGCCAACATCAAATCAGTGGGAATCATCTCAGGATGATAGTTAGTCACAGCAATATATAAAGCAGGTAACAACAACCCAATGACCAGTGAAATCATGCGAATAGATCGGACAAAAGTCCCAAAAGGCCAACGTAAATAAGCATCTTCAGAAGTATGTAGTAAGGACCAAAATAGCACTGGCGCAAGTAGCGCATAAGGACTATGACCAACAAAAATGGCAACTTGCCCTTCTGTTAATCCATATGCCACACGATCCGGGCGTTCAGTTGATAGAAACTTCGGGAACACGCTAATCGGATCATCCTCCATAAACTGTTCGAGCAATCCACTATCTGGTAAATAGTCGATTTTAATACTCTCCATACGACGTTTGATTTCTGCGATTAATCGTTGATTGGCTAATCCGTCAATATACATGATGGCAATATCGGTACTCGCAAGTTCCCCAATTTGTCGCATCTCTGTAATCAGTCTTGTGGAACGCAGACGGGAACGTAGAAGACCTGTATTGGCGCGGAAATTCTCTGTAAATGCATCATGAGGACCACGTACAACTGCCTCGGTTTGGCTCACTCCTACGGTGCGATGTTCCCATCCCTTTGTCTCCACAGATAAAGCGGATGTAACTCCGGCAAAAAAGAGCACTGTACTCCCAGCAAGAATATTTTCAGTCGCATCTTTCCACGTTTGGATTTCCATCACTTGATTTCCGGGAAGCAACGTCTCTTTAATCCAATTCATCACAACTGTACCTGAAGTATTCGAATCAAGCGTCGACAACAACATCAACGGTTCTAAAATATGATTATTGATAATATTCTTATCCGCCAACCCGTCCATAAATACAGCGAACGATTCAATCCGCGGCGAGCCTCCAATGCGGAAATTTCGTACCACCACATCAGCATTTAATGGCATATGAAAGATGTGTTCTAAAATTTTCTTATTCCCGCGCAGATCATATTGAATTCGTTTTGGAAGATTTGCTTGCCACGATGCATTGATCTTCTGTTTCTTTGCTGAATCCTCCGCTCTCGCCCGCAAACCAGTCATTGTCACAGAACGTACGTAACGCTTCCCAAACACATCAGCACTGTCGTTTGTTTGCTCATCTCTTCGTTCCCCGTAGTACACATAGGTTGCCTTTAGTCGCTGCCGAGCACCTCGCCCGCGTTGTGTGTTAGGCTTCGTTTTTTGACCTTCACCTTCACCAGCCCCGCTTTCTTGTTCCTCAGCCATGTTTTCTGGAGTCAGGACAAATTCTTCATTGAGCAGTGAATCGTCAACTGTCAACCAATTCCACAATCGGCGCATCTGCATGATTGCACACTCCCACTAACTGTGTTCTCTCACTCATAAATTCCCCCTGGCATTCCCTTATTATGCAGAAAAAACAGCTCGTTATGAGCTGTCTCCCTATTTTGTCCGGTTTTTCATCTGCATTTTCCAGTGTCGGCAATATGACGCAAGTGCACAAATTTCACATTTTGGACTGCGTGCGACACAAACTTGACGTCCATGGTAGATCATCCAATGATGAGCAGAAGACCATTTTTCTTTCGGAATGCACCTCATCAACTGTTGCTCCGTTTCAAACACATCATCACTTTTTGCTAACCCTAACCGATTAGAGACACGCTGTACATGCGTATCGACCGCAATCGCCGGTATGATAAATGCATTTGACAAAACAACATTCGCTGTCTTTCTCCCTACTCCAGGTAATTGAATCAATTGCTCCATATCGGCAGGAACAAGAGAGTGATGCTTTGTCACAAGTAGTTGGCTTGTCCCAACAATATTTTTTGCCTTTGACTTAAAAAGGCCACACGTCATAATAATTGACTCCACTTCGGCAATCTCAGCACATGCCAACTGTTCCGGAGTAGAATACTGCGAGAATAGTACCGGCGTAATCTCATTTACCCGTTTGTCTGTACACTGCGCAGATAAAATCGTTGCAATGAGCAGTTCGAATGGATTCCGATGATGCAACGCACAGATTGCATCTGGATAAAGTTCCTCTAAAGTACGAAGTATGTCGGCAGTTGCAACCCGGGGCAACGTCATATTCGCCCCCCCCCTAATTTATCGCAGTAACAAAACCATAGCGCATTTCTCGCGCTGTTTCCACACGATCAGGATCAGCGAGCGCCCTACCTAAAAACGCGCGCAATAAAGGCGTACAGTAAGAAAACTCACTCTCGCAAAGTGCTTTATACATAGGAGAAAGCGCAATGTATTCTGAAGTTACAATGTTATAGATCTTCTTTGGATCAAGTGGTTTCCCATCAATTAAAACACGAAGAACGCGTGCTGTCATCGTTCCCGTTTCATCCTGAACCTCACTCATTGCAATCTTCGCTCCAGACACATGCAAGCGTCCTACAAAATGTCCGCGAAATCCAAACCCAAATCCTTGACGATGGACAAGTTGTTCCTGATTCCCTTCAGAAATAAGGCGTAACAAAGTGTCTCCTGGCACAGACATGAAAACAGGTCGCATTGGCGTCCCACAAATCGCTAATAGATCTTTTCTTCGAACAGTACCTGCAAGATAACCTCCCGTGATGATGCCACCGTTTAAAAAAACCAACTCAGGGGAAAGTTCAGCACGTAACTCATCACAAAGCAAATTAACCAACTCAGATTCGCCAAAGAGGGAATGACTAAGATGCGTGGCAAGCTGCGCTACCGGAGTCTCCAGCCATTTCTCCGCCTCTTCGCGCATGTCGTGCATCACGTCGATAACACGCCTATCAGGATATCCTGTTTGATCAATATAGACTAAAGTTGAAGTAAGATCCCTTACATGATGCTCCTCGTCGATGTCCAATATCGCATGACCAAATGCATACGCGTGCTTTCCGGCTTGTAGAATCCAGGTGTTTCCTCTCACCTCTCCGCCGTCCAAAAAGTGATGTGTATGGCCACCAATCACTACATCTACGGGCAATCCCTGATCCACCAACATTTGATCCATATGAAGTCCAAGATGCGACAAGAGGATCACAACGTCGGCACCACTTTCACGCAATTCACGAGCAACATGATGCGCCGTTTTAAGCGGATCCTCTGCCTCAATGCCAAGTGCCGCAAAAGACTTTTCGTATTTTACGGTCACGCCAAACACGCCAACCTTAACTCCTGAAAATTCATACAACTTCCCCTGGATATAATTTCCCTCTGTTCCATCAGAAAGACCCGGTATGGTTAGATTGGAACAAAACAGCGGAGTACTAGAAATCTCGACTAAATTTGCCCATTCCATCTTATCCACAGTGAGCGTTTCATTATTGCCAAGCACCCAGCCGTCGTAAGGAAGCGTCTGTAACATCCGCGCATTGATATGACCTTCGGTAGCATTCGAAAGTGGTTGCGAGACATCGATATGATCACCTAAGTCAAAACACAAAACGTCTCGCCCTTGCGCCCGCAATTCATCATACCGAGCGCGCAAGCGAGTTGCTAAATGCGAAAATCGTTCCAATTCGCTATGTACATCATTGGTATGAAGGATGTGAAGTTCCACCTGGCTCCACCTCCATCCGATAAAATCAACTTACGCTAGAATTCCCACGCAGTTCAAGAACATCTGCTGCACGCTGTAATGCCTCAATAACAAAGGCAATGTGCTCCTCAAGCGAAATCCCCAACTCTTGTGCTCCCTTATATATATCTTCACGGTGCACTCCTTTGGCAAATGCCTTATCCTTTAACTTCTTCTTCACGCTGGCAACATCCACGTCAAATACACTCTTCGTAGGACGTACAAGTGCAACTGCAGTGACAAAGCCGCTCAACTCATCACATGCAAACAGCGATCGTTCCAAAAACGTCTCTCTTTCCATTCCATTATAATCAGCATGAGCCTGAATCGCGCGAATTACATGAGCTGGATAGCCTGCTTCACCCAAAATTTTAGCGCCTACAACCGTGTGTTCCTCTGGTGTCGGATACCGTTCATAATCAAAATCATGAAGCAATCCAACTACGCCCCACTCCTCGACATTCTCACCATACTTAGCTGCGTATGCGCGCATCGATGCTTCTACGGCTAAAGCATGTTTAATGAGACTTTTGTTTTGCGTATACTCAGTCAATAGTTGAAATGCCTTCTCGCGATCATGAAAGTCCAAATTCACATAGCCTCCTATAAATGGGATACAGTTAATTGGTACAAGTGAGCTAACGGAACAACTGCAGTACGCAGCTGCTCTACTAATTCTTCCCCACTCATCTGCAAAACAACTTGACGCAACAGTGGAATACCAAATAAAAGATCTGCATTTTTCTTCTCAATCACTCGCCTAGCCAATTGTTCAAACTCTGCATCGGAGAGATCATGAACAGCAACACCCTCTGGCTTCATATGATCAGGATACATACGATAATCAATGGGCAATAGCTCAAGTACCCGCTTCGACTCACTCAATACGGCATGACCAAAGTCAGCTTTATAGGGGGACTCGTAAATGACGCCAAATTGGACAAACAGGTGCGTCTGCCATGCGCCAATCATAAACGTCGGCCATTTCTTATACCCACGCTGATCAATTGAAAAAGCAACCCATGAATCGTGAGGTGGATTTGTCTTTCGGCGTGCATGTTTTGCGACGTGTGCATAAAGTGGTTTTCCCGTTAATTCTGTTAAAATCGGTGCCATGACCTCCCCAATCACCGTAAGTTTGGGACGCAAGTGTGCTTTAAGCGCCTCCATTCTCGCCTCAAGCCCCGGCACTGCAAAAACGTCAAAATCCGCCTCATCAATCCCCGCGAACGCTCCGGTCTCTACTGCCATCATCTCACCTCAAATTAGTACAGCCACTCAGATAGAATGCTCTCGAGATCCATTTTAAATTTAGAGCTCGGATAAACAGCATGGCAACCGTCCCGCTCCGCTCTGGTCATAACATCGATTTGTGATGGTGGGGCAAACCCGATCACTTTACTGCCAATCTGTGTGCTCAAATGAATAATCTCCGTTGAATCCGCACCTGCAGCGAGCAAATCTACAATGACTAATGCAGGCAAGACTTGACTCAATCGCGCACGGAACTCTTCCATATTTAAAGCGAAAGCAATCGTTCCGTCCTTTTTCGCAACGGCTTCACGTAGTTGAACTGAAAACATCGATTCAGGAGCGAACCCAAAAACCGCCTGACCACCCATCCCAATCCCTCCATATGGCATTCTATTTTAGCGTAGTGTATCACAATTGCGGCTAAGAAGCAGGGGCATTGTATAGATTGTGACAAAGATCGAATTGGCCGCATAGAGTGCAAGTGGATGCAAGTTTCGCAGGTTTACTTCTCACCCACCAGAAACCCGAATTTTCTAACGTAACGCACCAACCATGTATCCATCTCCTCCAGGCAGTTTCAAGGCAAAATAAATGAATATTCTATCGTCAATTTCTTGTTATACTATACTAGAATTGTATGTTGCTTAAATTGGAGGTTACGAAATATGGTCGAACACATTGTTCTCGTAAAATGGAAGAGTACGGTCACTGCAGAAGAACGGCAACATCTTCTTGAAGCATTGCAGTCATTAAAACATACAATAGAGGGTATTGTAGAACTGCATGTGGGTCATAACTTTTCTCCACGTAGCCTTGGGTTTGATGCTGGTTTAGTCGTTACATTTGTCGATCAGAAAAGCTTAGAGGCGTATGGTCCACATCCGTTACATCAAGAAGTTGCCAAACGCCTTGGTGCAGCAGTCGACGAACTTTTAGCACTAGATTTCCATCCTCTTAACGGATGAACTAGAGTAAGAAACCACGGGTGAAACTACTCTATTGACTGCGTTCACCCGAATCCACCCTCATTATAGCAACATTCACTGATTGAAAACCATCGTTCTCCCTTCGAGAGTGTACTGTTCAAGAAATTTTGCGATGCCATCTTGATCACAGGAGTCAGTCACAAAATCGGCGATGTTTTTGACCGCTTCACGCGCATTTCCCATGGCCACACTGGTCCCTGCAAACAGCAGCATGTCTAAGTCATTCATTTCGTCTCCAAAAGCAATAATTTGATCTTGTTCATACCCTAAACGATGTGCCACGAATTCAATTCCTCTCGCTTTGGATGCATTTTTATTTAATACTTCAATCGTGCGCTGTGGATCTCCCCAATCGCGTACCGTCAACTCTTTTCCGAAGTTTTCCTGTAAATCATGCAAAAAGCGATTTACTCCTGCAAGGCGAGGATGAATCGTCAAGCTCGTGACAGCTTGATCCAGCACGTTTCGCAGATCTCCGATCGCCGCTGCGTCCCTTCCCTCCACATCAAGCGCCAAATTCATCTTTCCTTGTTTATGCAAATAAAATTGCTCCCCTACTTCCGCTAGAATATTCTCAATCCCAAAGTCGTAACACAACTCAAGTACTTCTTTCACACTCTGATATGAGATAGGAAGATGAAATGATGCCTGCCCCCCGTGTGGATCATGAACATATGCTCCATTAAGATTGACAAGCGGTGTCTGTAACCCTAGTTCGTTAAAATAACTTAAACTTGTACGCTTTGGTCTACCAGTGGCAATCACAACGTCATGTCCTAACTGCATCATACTTTGTAAAGCTAATTTTGTACGAGGGGAAATGCGTTTTTGTGTGTTCAAAAGAGTCCCATCTAGATCCACTGCAATTAAATACGGCCTCACTGCGCGTTGCCTCCTTACATATGCACCAGTTGGGTCTATAAACATACCATATCTTATCGAAGTTAACTGTGCCATGTATCTTTCTTCCAAAAATCGGACATAAAGATACTATCAAGGTTTGGAGGGGTTACTCGAAATGGAACTAATGGAAAGGTGGGCATCTCGGTCAGATGCTTGGACTCCCGAAGATGATGTCACTCTAGCAGAACTTGTATTAAAGCATATTCGCGAAGGCAGCACACAACTTGTAGCTTTCGACGAGGCAGCGAGTCTTCTTGGCAGAACCTCAGCCGCTTGCGGCTATCGATGGAATGGCGTCGTTCGCCGACACTACGAAGATACCATTCGAGAAGCCAAGCAAATTCGGCGGAGAACTCTAGAAGATCGCCGTAATCGTCGGCCGAATCGGACCCAGATTACACTTGGCACCGGCGACGATCATGAATTTACGTTAGATCTCCTCATTCGCGGACTACGTGATTTTGAACGACGTTATCACGAATTACAAGATACCATCACAGTTCTAACTGATCACAAGAGAACACTGGAAGAACAACTAGAACAGTTGCGTCGCAAAACAGCGCGTGACCATGTCTCAACCTCTGCCACGCCAGAACAAATAGAAGAAGATTCGCGCATGTTACTAGCCATCATGGAACGGGCGCGCAAGATCATCGAAGCAGAGGGCGATTCGCCGAAGGCTCGATTTCGCATGGACGCAGAAGGCAACGTAGAGCGCATATTGCAGCAAGAATGAGCACTTGGATCCACCTAATCGCCGGCGTCGTAGGAAGTTAGCCTGTTTCTCCGACGCCATTCGTGATCTTCAGAAAAAACACCTCGATGATTACTCACCATTTGAAGCAACTCATCCAAATCCTGTTCGACGCGTGCGACCATTTCTTCTGAGTAATGATAGCGCGATGCATGACGTTCAAATTCCACTCGATCTACCACACGCATCGATCGCGTATGATCCACAAGTAAGTCTAAGTCCAAATCAACAAAACGCACTTCCCTTTTCGTTGTATCAATCTCTGGAATTCCACAACTGTTACAATAGTATTCCGTGCCATTCGCTTTCAGAAGAATCATCACCTGATAATGCTTCGTAGCGTAAAAGCACGCAATCACATCATAAGGACTACTCCATACTTGTCCACTTGGTTCCATTACCGATGTGCGTGCTGGAACAAGGAGGGAAAAGTACGGCACCGTGTCATCTACGTACATAGGGGTTGCTTGCTGTGGATAGGCGCACGTCCACAAGCGATGAAAGCTCCCGTCATACTTACTACTGCAGATTTGCCAACGCTGACTGACATCTATTTTCACGCAATAACCCTCCCCACAAGGAATCGCTCAATTCACATCATGCGTTTGCTTTACTTCACATCCTGATCCTGTCTGCGAACAGGCGGAACAATCATCCGTTCTGGTAGAAAGTCGATAAACATGCGCGCGCGCAATAAGGACCGGACTGCAATCACCGCGATCGGTCCAAGCAGCAACCCAACAAATCCAATACTAGTTAATCCAACGTACATTCCAAAGAGAGTGGGAAAGGTGCCAAGCCCCATATTCGCAGCCAAAATCTTCGGTTCAATGGTATGCCGCACAAGTGATGCGATCAGTTGAAGGAGAATGACCTTAATCGCAATAATCACATTGCCAAATACGAACGCGCCAATCGCCCAGGGTAAAGTAATGATACCTGACCCAATAATTGGAATCCATCCCGTGAGACCAATTGCAACACCGAGAATCAAAGCATAACGCACATGCATAAGTGTAAACCCAGCTACACAAATTACGCTCGTAACTGCAATCAAAACAAGTTGCGCCCGCAACAAACCTGCCAATGCATGACCTACGTCAGCAGCTACTCCCTCAAGCTTTACGCTCCACCCTGGAGGAAGTAGCACACGCAGCCAATGTAAGAGGAGTGTCCGCTCCGCCATGAAGAAATAAGCCGCCACTATGGAAATAACAATAATAAAGATGAGATCTGGCAATACAGCTACACCACCGACAAGCGTGCTGAGAGTGGTCAGCGCAAGTTCTCTACTTTGTGCAATCAGCGATCCAACAGACGACTGCAAAGGAATAATCATCTTGGCAGGAAGATGCGCATACACAATTGCGCTTTTATCAATGACAGTTTCCACCCATGTCCGCCACCACATAAAGTATTTCGGCATAACCTGTGACAGACTCGCCGCCTCTTCAGCACCTTGAATGACTAAATAGAGGAGGATAGCTACCAGCCCACCTAAAATCACCGTCAAAGTGACAATAATTGCGGGTTTCCGAGGAACACCTTGATGTTCAAGAAAACGCTCAATTGGAAACAACGTTACCGCTATCAAGAAACCTACAACAAACGGGAGGATATAATTTAACACACGTAAAAAGATAAATGTACTAATCACTAAAAAGATCAATAAAATGGAAACCTCAAGTAGATGAGCGAAATATGCTTGCAGATCTTTGCGGGGATTCGTTGGCATCCATACATTCTCCTCTAACGTGGTAACTCAATAACAAAGCGTGCACCACGTTCATCAGCATCTTCAGCGTAAATCTTCCCATGGTGCTTTTCAACAATCGCTTTTGCAATCGGCAACCCTAAGCCTGTATCACCCTTCATCCCGTGGAAAAATCGTTCAAATACGCGATGATGCTCCCCTGCAACAAAATCCATCTCCATCATCTTCAACAATCAAAATATAACAATCATCCACCCGTAATCGAATAAACACTTGATGTTTCGAATGTCGAATCGCGTTGCCCACTAAATTAATGATCACTTGTACCATTTTCTCCGGATCAACAGCTGTCAAAACCGGTTCCCCCGGAATCTCACAAAGTAGACGCACCGTATTGCGCAAAACAAGTCTACCGCATGATGGCAATGCGGTAGGCGTCTCCACCATTTCATACGAAAGAGAGGAGGAAGGACGCATGCGTCGAAAAACTGTCCGCACACGTGCAACGAGTTCTCGTGGGGAAAATGGTTTAGCTAGATAATCATCCGATCCTAGCTCAAGGCCAAGAATACAATCTACTTCCTCATCACGTGCAGACACCATAATAATTGGCAAGTCGCTGCGCGCGCGAATCCATTTACAAAACTCATAGCCGTTCATGCCAGGCAGCATAACTCCAAGGATTACCATATCGGGAAGTTACCTCTCCGTGGCAAGTAGTGCTCCTTCGGCAGCAGAAAAAACCTTCACAGTAAACCCATCGCAAATAAGGTGACGATCAACGACCATTTGCACATTTTCGTCATCATCGACCACATCGATCAGCTTACGCGATTCCATCGGTCACCTGCCTCCTCGAATCTCTTCGCATTCAAATGAGTAGTTCCTTTATAGAGGTTGTTCAAAAAGGGTCGAGAACTCTGCGGCGCAGGGCTTCGGCTTGTGCTGGACATGCGTGCTCATGTACCACCTATCGTACACTCCGCGCGCATGCCCAGACTTCACCAAACCCCTGCTTGCATCTTACCTCAACCCTTTTTGAACAGGCTCTTTATAGAACGATTAGTTCGTTCGCATAATTTTCGCCTTCATAACAAATCCTGCGGCCGCAATGACACAACCGATCCCAACGACGATAAGACCTTCTGTCATCTGCAAACTCATTAGTAGCGCCCCTCCTGCTAATATCACCATGACTATAATCGATAAAAAGAAAAATCCAATCTTCGCTCGCTTACTCATATTCCCATCACTCCAAAAGGTTTTATTTGATTTTCCACAGGAATATCACGCAACTGTGCCGCACGATCCTGCAGCGTTCGCCTATACATTTCAATCTGGCGTGCCGCCGCTTGCGAATCCATGTTCAGAATACTGCCATACAGCGCACGATGAGTCTCAATCATGACATCCTGTAGTTGTGTATCTTTCCCTAACAATAATAATACACTAGATAATGGATGATAGAGAATCCGCAATACATTACTCGCCATGGCGTTGCCGCTCGCATCTACCATCCCCATATGAAACATGCGTTCCCCTTCGACAACTAACTCCATATTCCCTCGTCCTGATTCCATATAAAACAGTGATTCAGCTAAATAGGCGCAATCATGATCTGACCTTCTCACTGCAGTAGCTGCAGCAATTCCTTGTTCTAACCACAAACCCATTTCAAGAAGCGCTCGCAAATCAGATTGACCTAGGAGCAGAGCCGCATGAATCGGCCGTAATACAGTGTCTAACGTTAGCATCTTCACATACGTGCCATCCCCATGACGCAGTTCGAGCAGCCCAGCGCCAACCATCATACTGCACGCTTCTCGAATCACCGCTTTTGAAACGCCAAAACGCGTGGCGAGATGAGATAGCGGAGGAAGTTTCTGCCCCGATGTCCATTTGCCACGCATAATCGCCGCTTCAAGCTGTTCCGCCACTTCGCGATACAACACTTTCCCAGTAGGTTCCTTCTCTTTAGTCATCCGCTTGCGCTAATCTCTGCTTGAACGGGCATTAAGTCCGAATAAGCGCAAAATGAATAGAAATAGGTTTACAAAATCTAAATACAACTGTAACACCACAAGCGGGACTTGTTCAGCCGATACGCCATGTCGCGTAAGTCGATTTACATCAAATAACATATACCCCACAAAAACTGCAATGCCAAGGTACGTGTAGCCAAACGAAAATCCTGTTGAAAACGGGACAAAGATACTGACCAATGAAAGTCCTACAAGCACCAGGATTCCTGCGAACAGGAACTGACCAAGCCAACTAAAATCAAGTGATTTTCGTGAAGCCACAAAGGACGTCACCCCAAACGTGGCGGCTGTGATAAGAAATGCTTCCTGCACAATCCGCACGCCGAGCATTTGCGTATATGCGAACAAAACAGGAGTCATTGTCATGCCTGATATAAATGTAAAAGCAAGAACAAATCCCCATCCCGCAACTTTTCGCCTTCTCACCATTGATGCGGCAAACAGCATGACGAACTCAACAATCACAAGCGGCATATACAAGGCATTAGGTACATACTGCCCAACGTAAGTGCCTACACTTGCGGACAACAATGTGACAAACAGACCGAGCATTACACGACTCTTGACGAATCGGGTCTCGATATTTGAATATCCGTACATAGTTGTTTCCCTCCCTCGAAATGCCATATTGCCATTTCTCTATTGTACAATCTTTATGACAAGATGTCACTTCGCGATTTACATTTAAACCAAATTCTTCTTAACAACCACTTCCTCGCAATCCGATGCTATGAATCGAGAAGCTGTCCTCATACTCATCATATTCCACGATAAGCGGTTCTTGCGCAAGAGATGCAGTAAAAGAATCCAGAATAATAGGAACTCCATGCACCATCACCACTTCATCACGTTCCGATCGCTCATCCAGAGCCATCATAAAACGAACACCGCCTCACCCAGGCGCAGCTGAAATTCGAATATCAAATGTCTCCGCATCCTCTTCCAGGCGAATTTCCAAAATCCGTTTTGCAACCTTTTCATCCATCAACACCTTAGCTTCCGACACTATCCATCTTCCCCTCTCTCATCAATCTAAATCTGCAAATATTTTATTAAACACTTGTCCAAATGTATATTGTTCACGCTGCGATGCACTCATCCATGTATAGGGGGATTGCGGTATAAAGGTTCCCCTTCCCTCCACTACAAACAAAGTCAATTTCCAAATAACATGCGAGAAAACGTGCGTGTAGTTGCGCACAAATGAAATCTGTCGCGGTGCATCGCTAAGGAGTTCATGAGCAACTGCCCACACCTCACCGCTCCTTTCGGATGTTAGGTGTGACTCTGTTAGTTGAAAGACGCCCTCCGTTGGCGCTGAAAAGTGTGGCAATTCCCACAATCCCGACAACAGGCCTTTATCCGGACGTTTTCGAATCAAAACATCCCCTTTTGCATTGCGCACAAGAAAAACAACTCGTTCTTCGATGCGTGGAGGTTTCTTGCTCTTCTTATATGGAAGTTCACTTTGGCGACCAGACGAATACGCTGCACATCCTACGGCGAGAGGACACTCTGTACACTTTGGTGTGCGTGGGATACATACCGTTGCCCCAAGCTCCATAAGCGCCTGATTAAAGTCTCCAGCAAACTCACTTGGAATTAGTTCTGAGACTATTATTTCAACTTTACTTCTCGTACGCGCATGCGCAATGTCCTCTTCCAGGACGAAAAGCCTCGCAATCACACGCAGTACATTTCCGTCTACGGCAGGAATGGGCAAACCATATGCAATCGAGAGCACAGCCCCTACCGTATACGGACCAACGCCCGGCAATGCCCGCATCTCCTCATACGTCCGAGGAATCTCACCGCCATACTTCGCGGCGACCTCGCGTACCGCGGCATGCAAATTGCGGACACGTGAATAATAACCAAGCCCTTCCCAATACTTCAATACATCTTCTTCTTGCGCCGCAGCCAGTGCATCAACTGTCGGATACTGCTTCATAAAGCGATCAAAGTAAGGAATAACTGTCTCTACGCGAGTCTGTTGCAACATCACTTCAGATATCCAAATTGGATATGGATCTTGACTTTTTCGCCACGGCAAATCCCGCCGCACCGTACGATACCAGTCTAATAATGCAGATGTCAACGCTAGCTTCTCCATTCGATCTCCTTCAGTTACCATTTCGATTCCGGCAGGAAGTATAGATTACCACCGTAAACGTCATACTGGTAGATAATTCTATCCAGGAGGAATCCCCTTTTGAATCCATATGTCAACTATAAGACTGCTCCTCTTTCTGCGCAAACCCTGTCCACACTTAAAAATATGGAGCAGGATCTTTCTGCACAAGAGGGACGAACCATTGTGCTCGTGGCCTATATGGGCGCAGAGTTACATTCACAACACACATCAACTCAGCCATCAGAACACCAGCAATGAATCAGGAGGGGGCTTAAAAGCTCCCTCCTGATTCATTGCAAAGTAACAATCCAATATAAGAGGTTGTTCAAAAAGGGTCTATAAGTTACCTCAAATGCTCTGGATTTAACTTTTCTAGCTCAGGAATGACAAATCGACCGTCCTTGCGGATCAATCGGCCATCAAAAAAAATTTCTCCACCACCATACTCCGGTCGCTGAATACACACCAAATCCCAATGAATCGAAGATTGATTCCCATTGTACGCTTCATCATAACAATTACCAGGCGTAAAATGAAAACTCCCATCGATCTTTTCGTCAAACAAAATATCCTTCATTGGCTCCTTGATATAGGGATTCAGTCCAAAGCTAAACTCCCCAATATAACGCGCACCTTCATCTGTGTCGAAAATATGATTAATTCTTCCCGTGTCATTCGCTTCAGCCTTGATGATTTTCCCATCAACAAAAGTAAGACGAATCTGTTCAAATACATATCCTCGATAAGGAGAAGGTGTATTAAATTCAATAACTCCCTGAACAGATTCACGCACGGGAGCCGTGTATACTTCTCCATCTGGAATATTCAATTCCCCTGCGCACGGAACTGCTGGAATTCCCTTGATGCTAAACCGTAAATCTGTCGCACCAGGGCCTACAATGCGCACTTCGTCCGTGTGCTCCATCAACTGTTTGAGCGAGTTCATCGCGTCCTTCATCCGACCATAATCTAATGTGCATACCTGGTAATAAAAATCCTCAAACGCTTCCGTACTCATATTTGCAAGTTGCGCCATAGATGCATTTGGATAGCGCAACACACACCATCTAGTCCCTTTGACACGAGCTTCACTGTGAACCGGAGTCCCGTAGAATTTATCAAATAGCGCCATTTTTTCACTAGGTACATCCGCATATTCGTTTATGTTGTCATTTCCACGAAGTCCCACGTAACAATCCATTTTTTCCATTAAAGCACGATCTATTTCAGCCGCAATTTTCACTTGTTCCTCGTTAACCTGCATCAACCAATCTCTCCATACACGCTGATCGCGGATTTGAACAAACGGTTCTGCCCCTGCTTGATACGCAGCATTAACAATTTCCTTTCCAAGATCAGTAGCGGGTCCAAACATTTCAATAAGAATCTTCTCTCCCGGTTTTGCAACACAAGAATACTTTACGATAGTTTTCGCAAGTTTTTCTGCTCGTGCATCACGCATTTTGAATGCCTCCTCGCAAACGGTTGATCAATCGAATATTCATCTTAACGCATTGTACCACAATGCCCATTGTCACAAGAAAACTGAATTGGAATAACTCACCTTCGCGCCATGGGTATGAACAAAAACCGTCTGCACAAGCTATGTGCGGAGGTGTTGCGACCATGTGGGATATGATGCAAAATGTAAGACGCCAAATGGCGAAACCTGTAAAACAGCAGTCGTCAATGGGAACACTACCCGTCCTACTTCTCGGAGCTGGGGTTGGCATCGCCACTTGGGAACTTGTTCGTCGGCGTACCTTAACATCATCTGACGATCTCCCATCTCCCATGAGCGTCCATATGGAATAAGGACGTACAAACCCAACTGATAGACCCGCCCTGCGGGTCTATCAGTTCATGAATTGTTCACAAGTGCTATCACAATAAGACACCATGATGCGATTACAATAAAGTTGAAACGTTATAACAACACAATGTTATATCCACTTTTAGTCAAAGAGAGGTGGGGATGTTGATTGGTCATGGCGCGCGCCGGATATCCGCTGTATCTTCAGCTCAAATCCTGGCTCATTGAGCGCATTGAATCGGGAGCATGGCCGGAAGGCACAATGATTCCTACAGAACAGGAATTAATGGCAGAACATGGAGTTTCGCGCACCACCGTTCGCCAAGCCATTCTTGATCTTGTTTCCTCAGGCAACTTAATTCGCCGTCAAGGAAAGGGAACCTATGTTGCTCGTCCAGACCACATTTTCACTTCGTCCCCGTTATATGGATTCAAGGAGGAATTCGACCAATTAGGCCGACATGTAGACATCCTTTCACTACAAATTGATATTGTTCCAGCTGACATAGCAATCGCAACACATTTGCGATTGACGATCGGAACCCCTGTCATTCATGTGGGGCGTATTGTCAGTGAATTAGGAATACCGATATTTGCCGATGAAAGTTATCTTCCAGAATCATTGCGGGACGTGTGCTCCGAGGACCAATTGCGGCACGGGTCGATCTACTCTGCACTAGAAGCCCATGGAATCGCCATTGCTGCAGGAGAACAGGCAATTAGCGCGGAGAACGCCAGTGAGGACACCGCAAAAAAGTTGCGCTGTACAGTCGGCGATGCCGTGATCCAAATTATGCGAACGACCAAAAACAGAAGCGGTCAGCTCATTGAATACTCCATCGCCCGCTATCGCGCCGATGCCTATGAATATCGCGTTCGCTTGGCGCGCACATTGAAAACCTGACATCACCACATGGAGAGGAGGCCAAAGCTATGAAGCAGCTTTGGGTGCAACAATGACGGACAACATGATTAACACTACGCATAGATTGCCTTTGAAATTTTTCACCTCACGCCCCAACTACCACTGGTACGTCGTCGCAACTGTGTGTATTGGTGCATTTATGGCAGCGCTTGACGGCAGTATTATCACCGTTGCACTACCAACGATCGATCGACAATTTAACGTGAATGTGAGTGCAAGCGCCTGGGTTGCACTAGCCTATTTACTCACCCTAACAGCTCTTCTGGCGATGTTCGGACGAATCGCGGACATTGTGGGGCGCCGTCCCCTCTATACGATTGGTTTTACCATCTTTATTATCGGATCTGCACTCTGTGGTGCTGCGCCAACTCTCGGCCTTCTCATCGGATTTCGCATCTTGCAGGGAATTGGAGCAACCATGTTACAAGCAAATAGTGTTGCAATCGTCACAGCCGCCGTACCAGAGAAGGTTCGCGGTAAGGCAATCGGAATTCAAGGTTCCGCTCTTGCCGTGGGGTTATCACTCGGGCCTGCCATTGGCGGTCTCTTGATCGGCCTATTTGGGTGGCGCTCCATCTTCTATGTAAACGTTCCTGTAGGAATTATCGGAACCACCTTGGCCGCCATGATTTTACCGATCGATCTAAACAAAGACACCAGTGCTAAGTCAAATTTTGATTTTATCGGCGCCATTTTATTGGCAATTAGCCTTATCGTCTTCTTGCTCGGATTAAATCAAGGCAATAACGATGGATGGGGATCTCCTCTTATTATAGGATACTTTATCTCCACAGTGCTTTTTGCTATCCTGTTCTATTTACAGGAAAAGCGTCATCCTTCACCACTTATTGATCTGGCACTATTTAAAATCGAACAACTGACGTGGGGAAATATCACGGGTTCATTGTCTTACGCAGTGATGTACGGTGTTTTATATATAGTCCCTTACTTCTTCGAAGACGTACTTAAAAAGCCATCCTCCTCATCGGGACTGCTTACGACACCACTTCCGCTCGGAATGATGTTGTTAGCTCCAATAGCGGGTAAAATAGCTGATAAACTAGGCTCAAAGATCCCTACGGTATCCGGCATGGGCATCGCTACCATCGGCACGATCGCTCTCATTTTTATGAACGATACCACGAGTTTACTTTATATTATCTTTGCGCTCTTTTTTATCGGTATTGGTATGGGCATCTTTACTCCACCTAACAATAGCTCTGTGATGGGCAGCACCCCTCGCAATCGGTTGGGCGTTTCTTCAGGTATGCTCAATATGTCCAGATCATTAGGTCAGAGTGTCGGAATCGCGTATGCCTTCGCGATTTTTCAAGGAGTAATTTTGATCTATCACTTCACACCGAGAAACGCTCCGGTGGGGCCTCTTATAGCAGGATTCAAGTGGACATTTATCGGTGTGGCGATCTTTGGGGTTGTTGCACTCCTCATCTCGCTATTTCGAGGTAATGTTGAAAAAGTCGCACTTCCAGATGAAGCTAAAATGATCGAGTTATAATTGCAACACAAATCACAGGGGCGACCATAGGTTGCCCCTGTGATTTGTGTTATTTGGACGCATTCATGATAAAATCATATTACTCTGTAGACATGACTCACCCCTTTTGGTTATACCCTGAAAGGAGAGATACATATTACTCGTCACGATAAAAATCTGCCGCAACTGAATAACAATTGGAAACGTACAGTAATCTGGTTAATTTCACTGATTATCTTAGGTGTATTTACTACGATGTTATTAAGTCCAAATTCAGGAATTTTGAAAAATGTCCCATCTGGTATCGTAGATATGATTCGACTCGTGATCGTTTTAATCATTGGGGCCATTGTCACAACTCTTTTTGAACGACATATCTTCCGCTTGTCTGTCGATCGTCTCGGATCACAATCAGCCACATCAATTCGCTACGCTACACGGTTAGTGCTCTATGTCATCATTGCCTTGGCTGCGCTTGGCGCAGTTGGAGTTGGATTATCGAGTGTCGTATTTGGTGGCGCATTTCTTACAGTTATTGTTGGCCTTGCAGGACAAACCATGTTTTCAAACCTCATTGCAGGAATATGGATCATCGTGTTTCACCCTTTTCAAGTGGGAGATCTAATTACCTTTATTACATGGCAATACCCTTTGCTCATGCCAAGTTTTCCTCATGAAGCACTAAAACCGACGTATTCAGGGCAAGTTCGTGACATCAATCTCATGTATACCTTGCTCGAAACGCAGGAAGGCTACCCTCAGGTGATTCCAAATGGCATTTTGGTTCAAGCCGCCATTGAAAATCGTTCGATTGCTCAATCACATGCCGCACGTATTCGTTTCGACGTGTCCTATGATTATGAAGCAGCGCTTGTCGTCAGTCGGTTAAGAGAGCAACTTCACCCGTCACTCACTCATTCCTGGGTTGTCACACCACAAGTCATGGTGGCTGACCTCTATCCGACAAGCTACTCGATCCTTGTCAAGGTACAAACCGAAGACCGTGATGATGATGTGCGAAGTGATGTATTGATGGAGGCCGCGAAAGTCTTGGCTGCATTAAAAAATGAAGAGCGATAGTCTGAATGATATGTTTTTTGTGTAGCGCAGTAAGGAGCGATGATCATGTCTCTCACGACGCATCTTGAAGACGGCTTTTTCATTGCAATCGGCATTATTATCAGTTTACAAGTGCTTGTGGTTGTTAGTTCTGCAATCAGCACTCGCTTTCGCCGTCGTCGTCGCGCTGTTTCACTTGGACGCCTGCATCTTCCAGAAATCAAGGTGAAGGAAAACCGCATCCAAGTATACACCTACGGGATGAGCTTATATGAAGCGATGTTAGAAGATATTCAGCGGGCAGAACGCTCAATCTGCATAGAATCCTTTATTTGGAAAGGAGATCGCATCGGATCTGCATTTAAGGATGCCATATTCAAAAAGACCCGTGAAGGAGTAGAAGTCTATGTCATCTTCGACAATTTTGCCAATCTTGTTGTTCCAAGCGAATTTAAAAAGTTCCCGCCAAAAATTCATCTCCTTCGGTACCGTGCTTGGCGTCGCCTATGGGATGTCTTTGATCCCCGGCGCTTAGCGCGAGACCATCGCAAACTGCTTGTGATCGATCAACAGATTGGTTATGTGGGCGGATATAATATTGGGGATTTATATGGGGCAAAATGGCGTGATACACATGTTCGAATCGAAGGTGAGGCGGCTAAAAACCTCTATTCTTCGTTTGTAGATTTTTGGAATGTACATGCAGAAAATGACCCCTACATGCTAAAAGAAACTGCCTCACTATTTCCCTACATTCGCCTCTATGCAAATGATGCAACGCGTCTCATGTTTCCAATTCGATCGATGTATATCGAGGCCATTGACCTCGCGAAAGAACGCATCCTTCTCACCACACCTTACTTTATACCAGACCGTTTTGTTCTAAACTCGCTCATTCGCGCCGCGAAACGCGAAGTAGACGTACGCCTGATGATCCCAGAGCATTCTAATCATCTGCTTGCCGACTGGCTTGCTCATACGTACTTTACAAAATGTCTGCGCAAAGGCATACGAATTTTCCTCTATCAAGACGCCATGATTCACGCAAAAACTGCAACCATCGATAGCACTTGGTCAACTGTCGGAACTGCCAACCTAGACAGATTGAGTTTACTAGGAAATTTTGAGTTAAATGTTGAATTTCTCAATCCTGAAGTGGCGGAGCAAATGAATGTGATCTTTGACTCTGATCTACAACATTGCAGGGAATTACATTTGCAAGAATGGGTACACCGCCCGCTCCTACAAAAGCTGGGAGAGCTAGTGCTCTCCCCATTATGGCCATTCTTATAACGAAATTACCTTACTTATAAACTGGGTCCGCAAACGCTTCAAGACGTTGCATAGAATCCTTTGTAATCTCTGCATGCAAACTATTTCCATGCGAATCCATCGTAACAATCGCGGGAAATGCTTTCACTTGCAGATGCCACATCGCTTCTGGTATTCCAAATTCATCTAAATAATCAACTCCGTCTACACCGACAACGGTACGCGCGTAGTACTGAGCGGCACCTCCAATTGCATTTAGATATACCGCACCTTGCTCCTGTAATCCCTGCAATGTTTTGGGGCCCATACCTCCTTTTCCGATGATCGCGCGTATGCCAAACTTTTTAATCAAATCCGCTTGATATGGCTCTTCGCGCGAACTCGTCGTGGGTCCTGCAGCTTTAACATGCCAGCCTTCCTCATCTTGCAGCATCACTGGACCACAGTGATATAGCACTGCGCCTTGCATATCAACTGGTGCGTCATGATCCATAAGGTACTTATGCAGTGCATCGCGCCCCGTATGCATGATGCCATCGATCAAGACAACGTCTCCAACTTTCAACTGTCGAATTTGCTCCTCGCCAATTGGAGCCTTTAGGACTATTGCATGATCTGTCGATATCCCGCCCCGGTCCACAAAGCTAGCCGTCCCCTCTTTATAGAGCCACGAGGTAATCTTCCCTGTGCTTGCATCTAAGTGCACCCCTTGACGCCGAAAAGCCCAACAATTATATGCCACTGATACGAAAAAGCTTGCTGGCAATCGATTCTGCACGCCAATCTTGCAGCCAAGAAGTGTCACACGACCACCAAACCCCATCGTCCCGATCCCAAGTTGATTCGCTTTATCCATAATATAGTCTTCCAATTGTTTAAGTTCTTGAATAGGATTCTCATCTTCAAGGGAACGAAAGAGTTGCTCCTTTGCATGTTGATATCCACTCGTGCGATCGCCACCAATCGACACACCAACAACCCCTGCACTACATCCTTGACCCTGCGCCTGATACACTGCGTGAAGGATGCATTTGCGGATGCCATCAAGATCCCGTCCTGCTTTACCTAAGCCTTCAATTTCCATAGGCAAGCTGTACTGAATATTTTTGTTCTCACATCCACCGCCCTTTAAAATGAGTTTGACCTCTATATCGTTCCGTTCCCATTGATGAAAATGAATTACAGGCGTGCCTGGTCCAAGATTATCGCCTGTATTTTTACCCGTAAGCGAGTCCACAGAATTCGTGCGCAACTTACCAAGCCTCGTGGCTTCGGCCACGGCCGTCTTAATTTGCTTTTCCATCACAATCTGATTTGCACCAACCGGCGTGAAAACTTCAAAAGTGGGCATCCCTGTATCCTGACAGATAGGCCCTTGATCTATTTCTGCTGTAACGACATTCGTAACAATCGTGTCGAGTGCAAGAGCTGCTCGACTCCCCATCTCCTCCCGTAGTTGTGCACGTGCGAGAGCGCGCCGTACATCAGGAGGCAAATTTGTTGATGTATCGATAATCAGTTCCAAAATACTCTGCTGAAAATATTCCATTCCTGTACACCTACCTCATGTTGTTTCCCTCTGCAAAGCTACTTATCTATTATACTCCTCCTTCACCTCAGAAACATCACGAGAGCCCTGGCAATGCTCTGCCAAGGCCCACCCATTACCCGATATGGATAATCAAACAACCTAATCTTTTGGCTGGAAAATAGACGCCTTTTTCTTTACCTTGTATAAAGGTGGACGCATCAGCAATCCTTTAAAACCTTGCCAGTTAAATGGAAAAACTGGCCAGAGATAGGGAATGCCAAGTGCTCTTGTTCGACTCAACAACACAACGATAAACACGATGCCAAGCAAAAAACCGATACCGCCAAATAGCCATGCGAGCACAATTAACAACAACCGCATCAAACGATTCGCTGATGAAAGTTCCCGCGAGGACGTGGCAAACTGCGCAATGGCTGCGCCCCCCATGAAGACCAATACTTCAGGTGATACGAGATTCATCATCGTAGCAAATTGGCCAAATACGAGCCCGGCCACAATGCCAATCGACGATGCCAATGTGGCTGGTGTATTGATGACCGCTCGCTCAAAAAGGTCAACCCCAAGTTGTGCCAATAAGAATTGAAAGCCTAATGACAATGGCAGAGGTTTTGGCGTTCCCAAAAACGAGATGGCCTTTGGCAAATGATCGTGTTCTGCTGCCAGTACAATGAAAACACCCGGTGCAAGCACAGAGATTAAACTAGCGAGAATGATCCCAATGCGCAAATACATCCCGACTACCGGGTAAGAATGGTAGTCCTCAGGATGATGAAGATGATGGAAGACCGTCGTCGGACCCACGATGACCTCCGGTGTCGTATCTACAATCACAACCACCTGACCTTCGAGCAATCCTGTAGCCGCCACATCTGGCCGTTCTGTATAACGCACAATCGGGTACGGATTCCATCCGACCTTCCCCAACCATTCCGTTACTGCTTGCTCACCCATCGCGACAGTATCCGTAGGAATATTTTTTAGCGACTGGCGAAAGCGATCGACCATTTCATCATTGGTCACGTCCTGTAGGTACATCAAACTCACGTCCGTCTGGGATCGCGCACCTACTTGCAAGAGTTCAACCCGCAATCTTGGATCGCGCAATCGGCGTCTGATAAGCGCGACATTCATCAGCATCGTCTCGACAAAACCATCACGCGGGCCCCGTACAACCCGTTCCACTGCTGGTTCATCAATGCTGCGCATCGGGTAAATCCGCGTATCAATCATAAGCACTTCTTCGTATCCGTCAATAAATATAATGAGTGGTCCAGATAGAATAAATCGAACCGCATCATGCATCTTGGTTACAATTTGAACCTGCACAAAGCTAATTGTAACGTTCAAATAATTCACAAGTTCATCCAGTGTAAAGGATCGATTTGGATGTTGATTGATAAATTCCTTGATTGTCATTTCTAAATTTTCAACAATCAACACCATATCCATGGTTAAAAAATACCCGTTTGCAGTGTAGGCAGTCATTTTAATGTCTGCAAACACAAATGGTTTTGCAATCAGATCCCAACTCACGCCAATTCCGAGTAATTCCTTCAAAAAGGCGTCATTTTCCTCTAACCGTGAAGAAATATGTACGTCCTGAAGTGATTCCATCGCCGTCGTCATCGAACTCACTCCTCTGATAGGAGTATGCGAAATTGGCGCAATCACTATGCACGTACGCGTATCTCACTTACGAAGCAGATCTGTTCAACCTTCTTTGCGCAAAAACTCCGCATAGATCGTATAAATACTCGATCCATGCGGATATACATGAGACAAATACGTAAACACATGCACGCGATTTTACTACTCCCGGCCCGCATGAACAAAGCCCCAACTCAATCGCCGCAACGGTATTTTTACCATAATTGCATGATTCACATCCATCAGCTACCGTCGACCATTCGCCATTTTGGTGGACTCCGGACGACTGCGCAAGCGTACCATGGCCACAATTCCCACAAGCGGCCCCACAGCCAACAAAAGAAAAACATGCGACCATCCGAGCACTGGCTCCGTGACTCCCACCAAATTGATGGATGCAATCGTAATCAGAAAACCAACAGCCATCTGAATGGTAAGCGCGCTTCCTTGTTGGCTTACCGGACTTAATTCCGTCACGGCCGCAGAAAACTGAGCCGAATCGGCAATCACGCTAAATCCCCAAATCAGAACTATCAGTAGAGTTAACCAGATGCCGTGTCGGAAAGTGAGGCCCACAACAAGAGACATGGCGCCGCTCACGAGGAGTGCGACCGTAGTCGCGGCGGTGCGGCCAAAGTGATCAGCGAGCCACCCTCCCACCAAGGCTCCCAGCACTCCGGTGAGTCCAATAGCCGCAAAACTGGCCCAGCCGACCAGTTGACCGATGTCCAAACGAGGCAACGTCGGTGCCCAACTGGCCAGAAGAAATCCGGGTAGCCATGTCCACATGGCGTAAAGTTCCCACATGTGACCCCAGTATCCGAGGTTGGCCAGCATGACGGGGCGGTTGCGCAGAACCGCGCCCACGCTGTTCCAGCGAAACACGGGCGCGCTAAACGGAATAGGGTTTTCCGGAACCACCCACAAGATTAGGGCCCAGGAAACACCCGCCAATACTGCGCTTCCTCCCATGACCCCTTGCCAATTCTGCAATAGTGGGAGACCCGTCAGCAGGTGCGGTAACGCGGACCCGACCGTGAGACCCCCAATCAGGATGCCGACGGCGAGACCCCGCTTCTGTGGAAACCACGTCGACACCCACTGCACCGCGACCGGGTAAACAACAGCCAGAAACGCACCCGTCAACCCACGGAGCAGAAAGGGCCATGGCCCGCCATCAGGAAACAGCAGAATGGCGGCCGTGCAGAGTCCGGCACCGAGCGCGCCCCATCCCATCAAAATGCGTGGTCGAATCCGATCCGACAACCCAAAGATCGCGCTGGTCAACGCGCCGATTACAAATCCCAGTTGCACTGCGGATGTCAACCACACAACGGCTGATCCAGAAACATGCCAGGCCTGCTCCAGAGCTGGCACAACGGCCGAGGCGCTGAACCATACACTCATGACCAGCAATTCAGCCAAAGTGATCCAAAACAGCGCTACCCACCGCGAATCTGGCATCTGTGAAGACAATGATTTTTGTGCGATTTCGGAGCGTTCCCCTTGCGCCATTGCACGACCTCCGTTCAGTCCTTCAATGCGGCAACCTCCAGCATGCGCTTACGCACTGGCAGCAAACCTTCATTGCGCAGCGTCTTGTTGATCCAGATGGCAGCCTGCGCTCCTTCACCTATTGCAATCATCACCTGCTGCGAGTGCGCCACCACATCGCCGACCGCCCACACGCCTTCCACCGAGGTCTGTTTCGTGCGCGAGTCGACAACGATATGTCCATTTTCCAGTGTTTCTACACCGATTTTTTTGCCCAATTCGGAGTGTACACTGTACATTCCAAGCGCCGAAAACACCTTGTTACTGGGGATGATCGTGTTGTCCTCCAGGATAACCTGCTCAATCGTATTCTTGTCTTTCCCCGCGAATTCTTTGACTGCACCTGTATAGATGGGGATGTCATGGTCCTGCATGACCCTCTTCCAATAGTCGCTGATCTCTTTTGCCGGATCAATGTTCACGACAGCGATGTCAGCGGTCCAAGACAACAGGGTGTTCGCCAGCCCCGGTCCACCGTTTCCCTGCCCAATTACAACAACCCGTTCATCCGTAATTTCATACCCATCACAGTCCGGACAGTAATAGATGCTGAATCCTGCCCAGTGATAGACGTCAGGCACATCGGGATGGCGGTCCATGATTCCCGTTGCCAATACAATCTTTCGTGTGCGCACAATAGAAATGTGCTCTTGCGACCCCTCCCGGAACTCTTTACGGCGCTGGGCGGTGATCGTAAACATGCCGTCAGCATCTTTTGTGATGTCTGTGACCACTTTCATCAAGAACTCTACACCGTATTTTTTCGCCTGCTGTTTGCCTTTTGACAGCAGATCGGCTCCTGAAACCCCATCCGGATAACCCAAAAGGTTGTGATAGATAGGGGTGTAAAATGTCCGACCTTTGCCACGATCAATCACCAATGTGCGCCAGTGGTACCGCCCAGAATGAATGGCGGCCTGCAACCCACCTGCGCCGCCGCCGATCACAACGACATCGTACTCTTTTTTCATAGCCCGCCCCCTGATTCCCCGCTCTATTCCATCTAGAAATTCAACTTTATATGATGGGCTCTACAGGGTCTCTTCTAATGCATTTAGAATACCTTAGTTAGTTTTTAGACGCGTGTCAATCCAGTTTCTACACTAACCATTCTCTCAATCGTATTTTTAACCGGGGAGAGTTTAACCACCTGAGAAATAATACTCTGAATTTGTTCTTCGTCCGCTGGACTATCCACCTTGAAGTTTACCGATATGTGATCGAATCCAGAGTTGCCCTCTTTCAAACCTAAGAACACTTGCAAATCAATATCACCCGAAACCTTTGTCTCCAAAGAATGAACCTTAACTCCCATAAAACTTGCTGTTGCAATAAACCCAATGGACATACAAGACCCTAACGCACCTAACAGAAGTTCTACTGGATTAGGTCCGCTATTTGCCCCTGCAAGCCACAACGGTTCATCGACAGAAATCGTTTCATGATCACGGATACCCACCTCCACATGAAAGCCACTTTGCCAAACCACCGTCGAGGACCAAGAAGAGTTCGCTTCATCAGGATGCACCTTGTAACGATTAACCAAATTCTCAATGATCGTTGTATCAAGCCCATTTAATTGATCCATATTGTCCACTCCTTGTAGTTTTCATTAGTTCAATAAATCAGCAATGCGTGCCAATAATTGATCCTTCGGCATATACCCTACGATTTGGCGTACGGATTTACCCTGTTTAAATACCAACAGAGTCGGAATGCTCATGATGCCAAACTGTCGCGATGTCTGTGGATTCTCATCTACATTGAGCTTGCCCACTTTCAGTTTTTCTCCCAGATCTAGTCCAAGTTCATCGACAATCGGGGATAACAACCTGCACGGACCACACCAGGCTGCCCAGAAATCAATCAACACAGGAGTGTCAGATAGAATAAACGAGGAAAAATTTTGATCGGTCACTTCTTGCACTGCCACCATGCCCACCTCCAAAAGAGCTATTGCGCCTTAAGAGAATCAGTCTATCAAAGTCAACTTGACTTACCTCGTCGACGTAGATCTACAATACCCCAGAATTGAAATCAATGATGTAAGCCTCCTTACTTACGAGTACTCATCGTTGCAAATGAATAAATTCGAATACTTTCGTAATCTTGACTTCTTTATATCTAACAATTATGCTTTTTTAGTATCAATTACGGATTACATTATGAGGGGAGTAATCAATATGAAACAGGTAGATTCACTTTTGCAAGCTTGGCTGAGGCATCGAGATGCCTTGGTTGCCCTTGTTGATGTTACACCGGAAGGTAATCAGAACTTCACTCCATGGGAAGGTGCATGGACATATGCACTACTAACCTTACATATCGTCGGGATGGGAGAGTGGTTTATGCAAGCTGTTGCATCTGGAGAAATGGCTAACCCTGAACCCCCCGTTCAAGTTACGAGCATGCAACAATTGAAAGAAATAGTACATGAAGTAACGAAGCGTACCACGGATACTTTCAAAGCTCTGCCGGATGAACAATTATCTGCTGAAATAAACTCAAGTAAAATTTTCGGAGCAAACTTAACGGGTGCGCAGATCATCGAAGCGATGTTTGAACACGAAATTCATCACAAAGGTCAGTTATTTGTCTATGCACGCATGTGTGGCGTAGAAAATCCACCATTCTTCTTTAATCGCGGATAATTAAGAGAGAATTTTTTAATCTCTAAACGCGTCACTTATAGAGGTTGTTCAAAAAGGGTCGAGAACTCTGCGGCGCGGACTTTGGCTTGTGCTGGACATGCGTGCTCATGTACCACCTATCGTACTCCGCGCGCATGTCCAGACTTCACCAAACCCCTGCTTGCATCTTACCTCAACCCTTTTTGAACAGGATCTTATATTATTGGTCATAGGTGGCGCTTTATCACAATGGGGTGATTATGTGAACCTTTCTGTCGTTAAGTCCTTTTCTGCGATATCAGAGCAGGATTTAATGCACTTGCAGTCAAATTGGAGTGTTAGACCCTTTCTAAAGGATAGCTTTGTGTATTATGAAGGAACTCTGATTACTGAGATCTTTGTCGTACTAAGAGGTCAGTTTATTGCTTATCGTTTAACGACCGAAGGAAAATCATGTACAGTCAGAACCTTATTTGAGAGTGAATTTATCGGTGAAGAAGATCTGCTGTATGGAACTAGGACGGAGGGTTACGTTCAGAGCGTAGTAGACTCCGAATGTCTCGTGATTCCAAAAAATGAATATGAAAATTTAATTTTACATTATCCGATGTTTGCGAGAAGCCGTTTAGGAGATTTAAGTAATCGTCTAAAAAGCACTGAGCGTATGATGCAGGAAATTGCCTATAGCACAGTAAAACAACGCCTCATATTAATTTTAACGAAAATAGGTTGCGAAATCGGACAAAATAACTCTGATGAGGTGGAGTTTATTTTAGATTGGAGTCACCAAGAATTGGCATCTATGATTGGTTCGACTAGAGAAACAGTCACAAGCACACTTTCTGTGCTGCAAAAAGAAGGAATCGTGAAGATCGAGGGAAAAAAGCTCATTATCAATAAGAGTGTTATGCAGAATTAACCCTTAA
>JAKACV010000080.1 GCA_021821085.1 Bacillota bacterium
CAGATTGCATATGTTTTTATAGAATAGAGAAAAACGGAAGAGTAGGGGGCGTATTGAATTGAAGAAATGGCAAATGGTTAGTGCGAATGTAACCGCTTTAGTTATGGTGGGCGGTCTGTTGGCAGGGTGTGGCACCTCCACCAATAGTGCTTCTGGAACGACACCGACACCAGCATCACAAAGTATCCCGAGCGGTCAGACGATCACTGTGTGGTCTTGGGCTACAGGTCCACAATTATCAGATATGGAGAAGTTCGCGAATGCCTGGGCAAAGAAACATGGAGATACGGTAAAGGTTGTGGATCAAAGTCATAATGCGAATGGATTCCAGTTTTTTGCGACAGCTGCACGTACTGGAAAAGGTCCTGATGTGGTTTTTGGAATGCCGCATGACAATAACGGAGCATTTGCTCAAGAAGGTTTGATGTCGAAAGTTCCAAGTGGTCTTATTCAAAATAGCGACTACGCAAGTTCGGTCATCGACGCAGTGACGATTAATGGAACGGAGTATTCGGTACCTGTATCGGTTCAAACAACGGCTCTCTTTTATAATAAAAATGAGATTAGCACTCCTCCAACAACGTGGCTGCAATTTTCTAGCGATGCAAATAAATATGGATTTGGCTATGCGCAACACAACTTGTACTATAATTTCGCATTAATCGGCGGTATGGGTGGGTATGTATTTAAGGACAACAATGGAACCTTGGACCCGAAAGATATCGGGTTGGCAAATGCGGGTGCGATTCAGGCATATACACTGATGTATAACATGGATCATAAATATCATTGGATGACACCGAGTGAAAACGGAAACATTGCACAGACAAAGTTTCAAAATAATAGTATTGGGATGTTTATCAGTGGACCTTGGGAAATTCCAAACATGAATCAATCTGGGGTTAAGTATGGCATCGCTCCTTGGCCGTCTCTGCCAAAGGGTCATTCGGCTACGCCGTTCCTTGGTGTAATTACTTCCTTTGTGTCTGCGAGTAGTCATAATCAAGCTGCAGATTGGAGTCTTGTGAAGGCAGTTTCGAATGTAAGTGCACAGCAATTGTATTTCCAAAATGCACAAGAGATACCCGCTTTGACAAGCGTTCAGCAATCTTCTGCAGTGCAAAGTAATCCATATTTCAAGGCTTTTGCGGATCAAGTTCAAAATGCGATTCCAATGCCTAACATTCCACAGATGCAAGCAGTGTGGACTGCGATGACCGTGCTTCCGAATATCATTGATGGCAAAGTATCACCGCAACAAGGTGCGCAGGACTTTGTTGCCAATATTAAAAAGGGTATTTTGATTACTGGTTAAATAAACGGGTGGGGAGCTTGCGGATGTTGCTACAGACAGGTTCCCCGTTCTGAATGTGGAGGTGACCTCTGTGATTGCTGCTGTGAGGGATCTGGATCAGCCAACGCCAAGCAAAAGAGTGAAGAGCGGGTCAAAATCGCAAAAAACGGCTTATTTATACATGACTCCTGCTTTGATAACCATTGCTGTTCTAGGCATTGCGCCGATTCTTTACACTGTCTTTATTGCATTTACAGATTATAATCAGATGCATTTTTTGAATTATCACTTTGTGGGATTTAAAAATTTCGTCGCATTATTTAATCCTAGTAATCCTCTGTCAGCCGTGTTTATTCCTACTCTTGTTTGGACTCTTACTTACGCACTTGTGACGACAGGTTCTGCTTATTTGATTGGGCTTTTGCTTGCTGTTTTATTGAACAATCCTAATTTACGTGAGGCAGTCATTTATCGCACCATTCTGATCATCCCCTGGGCAGTTCCGGGAATGATTACCATGCTTGTGTGGCAAGGGTTATTAAACGACTCTTATGGTCAAATTAACGCACTGTTGCACACGGTAGGAATACCGAATATCCCCTGGCAAACAAGTGCATTTTGGGCCCGTGTATCGGTTATTATGGTTAACGTGTGGGCTGGATTTCCCTACATGATGACTGTTTGTCTAGGTGCTTTACAAGCTATTCCAAGTGATATATATGAAGCAGCTTCGATTGATGGGGCGAATTGGTGGCAGAAGTTTCGACTGATTACAGTGCGCGAAATTTGGGCGATTACTTTACCGCTAGTTATTCCTTCATTCGCATTTAACTTCAACAATTTTGGCGGAGTTTATCTGTTGACTGGTGGGGGACCTGCTCGTTCGGATAATCCGTTTGTAGGGCAAACAGACATTTTGGCGTCAGCCGCTTACAAAATGACACTTGATTTCAATCGTTATGATTTGGCATCGGCAATCTCGATCGTGCTGTTCGTTATTGTGGGCGTTATTAGTTGGCTCAACATGAGATATACAGGTGTATTTAAGGAGGTCGATTCATGATGTCAAAAAAGACGGCCGCCATGTTGGGTGTAATGCCTCGCCCGGTTATACACAAAGCGCTAAGTTCTGGCGAACGTACAGTTCTATGGATTAGTCGAATCGTGCTTATTGTATTTGTTCTGATTGTCTTAATCCCCATGTGGTTTGTGCTCGAGGCGTCTGTCAATCCACTGAATTCCTACGTGACATTCTCTTTTTGGCCAGATCACGCTTCGTTGGTTAATTACATTCAGGTATTTAAGGATGGTCAATGGTTGATTTGGGTTAAAAACACGGTCATTGTCGCTATGAGTATTGGACTCATACAAGTGTTCATTACTGCGTTGTCTGCGTTTGCTTTTTCCAAAATGCGATTTTGGGGACGGAAATATGGATTGATGACGCTGATTATCTTACAGATGTTCCCTAACTTTCTCGCCATTGCAGCTTACTATAGCGCTCTATCCAAATTTAATTTAATTGACACCATGGGTGGCTATATTTTAGTTATGATTGGGGGCAGTGCATTCAATATTTGGCTCCTCAAGGGATATTTTGACTCAGTTCCGAAGGAATTGGAAGAAGCAGCCATTATTGATGGGGCGAATAGTTGGTATCGTTTCACGAGAATCCTCTTGCCCTTAGCGAAACCAATGCTCGTCGTTATTTTTCTGTTTACAATCGTGGGCACATTTAGTGATTATATTATGGCAGGCATGGTTTTTGAAACGCCTTCACAGTATACGTTAGCAGTTGGCATGTATGGTCTCATCAGTGGGCAATTTGGTCAAAATTGGGGATTGTTTTCGGCTGAAGCATTGATGTCGGCGGTTCCACTGGCATTAATTTTTGGTTTGGGTCAAAAGTTCATCGCATCCGGACTTGTGGCCGGAGCTGTCAAAGGATAGGGCTTTTAACCGCATGAAAAGAGGAGCGACGGATGGTGGGGATTTACGATGTTTACGATTAAAGATGTAGCCGCCTTGGCGAATGTTTCTCCATCCACCGTTTCCCGCGTCTTGTCGAACTCTCCGCGCATTTCGGAAGAAACGAAAGAACGAGTACGTCGGGCATTAGAAGAATTAGATTATCATCCAAATGTTTTCGCTCGTGGATTAGTTACAAATACTGCGAGTTCGATTGGGGTGTTCATTCCCCCAGGGATGAGAGAGTTTTTTGTCAACCCCTTCTTCTCTGAAATGATGAGCGGTGTTAGCGAGGTGGCGGGGAGAGCGGGATTTGACATTGTTCTGTCTACATCTGCACAGGACGAGGAAGATGCAGTGGATCGGATGATTCGAGGGAGGCGGGTAGATGGTCTGATTTTGCTTGGGAGTCGGGACAACGATCCGGTGTTAGAAAAGGTTGCCTTGTATTCATTTCCTGCTGTTTTGCTCGGACGTCCTGCGCGTGATGGGGCGATTTCCTTTGTAAACAATGACAATGTTCAGGCGGCCTATGAAGCGACGATGCATCTCATTTTGCTCGGTCACGAAAAAATCGGTTTTTTAGGTGGTGCGTTTAATCTGATTGTGACGATCGATAGATTGACTGGGTTTAGGAAGGCTTTGTTCGAATCAGGCATTTCGTCGAGTCCCCAGATGGAAATATCGAGTGTTTTTCTTGAACAAGGTGGATACCAAGGGATGATGCATTTATTGGCTCTACCTACGCGCCCAACTGCCGTGTTGGCTTCTGATGATGTGTTGGCATTTGGTGCGATGCGGGCGGCGGGGGAACTTGGTTATCAGTTGCCAGATGATTTGGCGATTATCGGGTTTAATGATATAAGGCTTGCAGAGCTTGCGAATCCACCGCTCACGAGCGTGCGTGTCCATATGCATGAATTAGGTGCTGCTGCTACGGAGATGTTGGTTGGACAAATTCATGAATCGACCCTTGGTGTGCAGTCGAAAATTGTTGAATCAGAACTTGTAATCCGAAAATCGTGTGGGTTTCAGCGTGCCAATCAGATGCCTCCTTCTTATCAGGATCGTGTCGATTGATGTGACGTGGAAAGTAGGAGTGAGTCGCTTGAAATCATGGGTATACCATGTTGCTTATGAACCATATGCTTACGCGCGATCTGAAAATGTCGCACGCATTTTTCTGTGCGTCTTGCCGCGCACAGCCCGACAGGTGATTATTTATTACGGAGATCGCTATGAAGCGACGTTCTCACAGTCGCGTGAAATGGAGTTTGATGGTGCAGACTGTGAATGGGATTACTTTGTCGCTGATTTGTATAGTGAGAGCAAACGGTTGAAGTATGCTTTTTTAATTGTGACGAGGGAGACGGATTTTTGGTACGGCGAGTCGGGTATCGGGAAGAACTCAGAGGATTCCGGCGTTTTTCAGGTCCCTTATTTATGCGAGCGTGATGTGTTCCAAGTTCCCGAGTGGGTGCGTGATGCAATTGCATATCAGATTTTCCCGGATCGTTTTGCTATTGGCGATTCTAAAAACACATCTGTCAGTGCAACGCTATGGTCTCAACAACCAACACCACAGAGTGTTTTGGGTGGGGATTTAGCGGGTATCGTTTCTCGATTAGGGGAACTGGCTGAATTAGGGGTGACCTTGATTTACTTGACTCCTATTTTTAAGGCGCGATCCAATCACAAATATGACACAGAAGATTATTTTGAGATCGATGTGCAATTCGGAACCAAGGAGGAGTTTCGGGGGCTTATTCGGGAAGCGCATACCCGAGGTATGCGCGTGGTGATCGATGCTGTTTTTAATCACTGTGGACAAGATTTTCAACCATTTCAGGATGCGGTGAAGAAGGGGCGTGCGTCTTCATACTGGTCGTGGTTTTATATTGCGGGTGATCATGTCGATGTGGATCACGTTAATTATGAGACGTTTTCAAATCAAGTCCATACGATGCCGAAACTGCGTGTGGCAAATCCTGAAGTAGAGACCTACTTGCTCTCAGTTGCGGAGTATTGGATAAAGGAATTTGATATTGATGGTTGGCGACTTGACGTTGCCAATGAAATTGATCATATGTTTTGGCGCAAGTTTCGCCAGGTTGTCAAAGCTGCGAAACCGGACGCTTTGATTATTGGTGAGGTTTGGCATGATAGTCTTCCTTGGCTTAGGGGAGATCAGTTTGATGGTGTAATGAACTATGTGTTTCGGGACAGTGTCCTGCGTTTTTTTATTGAGGGGCGCGATTCTGCGCGCGTATTTGCAGAGCGGATCACGAGACTCTTGCATCGCTATCCAGAGCAGGCTGTCCGCAGTATGTTTAATTTACTGGGGAGTCATGATACAGAGCGAATTTTAACGTTGGCACAAGGAGATGCCAAAAAGGTCGCGAAAACACTCATCTTTCAGTTTACCTTTCCAGGGATTCCAATGGTGTATTACGGCGATGAAGTTGGAATGGAGGGAGGGGCTGATCCTGATTGCCGACGTGGTATGATGTGGGATCAAAACTTGCAAAATCGTGAATTGCAATGGGTGGTCAGAAATTTGGCGAGACTTCGACACGAAGAAGTCGCACTGCACGGAACGCGTATGCATTTTCGCAAGAGTAGGAAGGGGCAACTTATCTATGAGCGGATTTCAGATGATGGGTGCACTCGTGTCGCAGTGTTATTCAATCGCGCTACGACAGCGCACGTGCTCCCCGCAGACGTTGACATCTTATTTGTATATCCGCAGGGGGCATTGGTCTTCAATAGACTAGCGCCAGATGCGGTGGTGATATGGAGAGAGGCACATGAAGAGGCAGGGATATGATAGTGCATCTTTGCTAGAGTAGATGAACGATCTGAATTGGAGTGACTAAGTTGCAAACAAGCGAGATGATCCACCCGGAAAAACACCATTCAACTGAGTTTTTGGGTACAAAATTAGTTCAACTGGGAGCGGTTAAGGGATTCATACAACATCCGGGTTTTGTTGAATTCATGTTTGATGGAGCCACCTTCTTGCTTCAATTTATAAATGAGAAAATGGTGCGGTTTAAAATACTGAGGGGCCATGAGCAATCTTTAGGGTCGACGGCAGCTGTTCAGTTACGCATCTGCGAAGACACTGAGGTTGTCATAGAGGAAGGGGAAGATCAAGTTACATGTATGACAAAGGCGATGACCATTTTAATTATAAAGTCGACGTTTGAATTGCGAGCGTACAATCGAGAGGGAGCATTGTTTTACACTCTAAATCATATCGTCCATTTGCATACAGGGCAAACGATTGCATATATGAAGAAGTTTTCAGATGACCATTTTTATGGATTGGGTGAAAAAACGGGGTTTCTCGATAAAAACGGTGAGAAGTATCGCATGTGGAATTCAGATGTCTATGCGCCTCATGTTCCGGAAATTACGGCGTTGTACGTTTCCATTCCCTATCTTTTGCATACGCATAATGGTCTCTCCTATGGGGTGTTTCTCGATCATCCAGGAGAGAGTTTTTTTGATATGCAATCTAACTCTGATACCTATCAGATTCAAACGATGATGGGAGACTTTGACGCTTATTTGATTGCTGGAACGACGATGAAGGATATTATTATAAATTACACAGCGTTAACTGGGAGACTACATCTACCCCCGGCTTGGTCACTTGGGTATCATCAATCACGCTATAGTTATATGAACCAGGATGAAGTGATGGAACTTGCGAGAAAGTTTCGCGAGAAGATGATCCCTTGCGATGCCATTCACTTAGATATTCATTATATGAATGAATATCGAGTTTTCACTTTCGACGAAGAACGCTTTCCCGATCCTAAGCAAATGGTCGAGCAATTGAAAGAACTTGGATTTCATCTTGTGCCGATTGTAGATCCAGGTGTTAAAAGGGATCCGAAGTATCGGATTTATCGGGAGGGGATTGAGCAAGATCGATTTTGCAAGCGGATTGAAGGAGATGTATTTCTTGGCGCGGTTTGGCCCGGTGAGAGTGCCTTTCCTGATTTCACACAAGATGAGACAGCTCGGTGGTGGGGAGAAAAACACGAATTCTATACGAACTTAGGGATTCAGGCTATCTGGAATGATATGAATGAGCCTGCTGTCTTCAATGAGATCAAAACGATGGATCTAGATGTGATCCATACTAATAACGGGGCGTCTAAAACGCATGCCGAATTGCATAATCTTTATGGAATGCTGATGACTAAGGCGACCTATGAAGGAATGAGACGGTTATTAGGAGATCAACGTCCATTTTTGCTGACTCGTTCGGGATATGCAGGCATTCAAAGATATGCTGCTGTGTGGACGGGAGATAATCGTAGCTTCTGGGAACACATGGAACTCGCGGTGCCGATGGTACTGAACATGGGGCTCTCTGGATTGCCGTTTGCAGGTGCGGATATTGGCGGATTTGCACATGATGTATCGAAAGAATTACTGGTGCGTTGGACTCAGATGGGTGCACTCCTGCCGTTTAGCCGCAATCATAGTGCCATGGATACGATAAGGCAAGAACCGTGGCAATTTGGTGCCGAAATTGAAGGAATGTGCCGACAAGCAATAAACTTGCGTTATCGTTGGTTGCCTTATCTCTATACATTGTTTCACGAGGCGTCACAATCTGGCATACCGGTGGTTCGGCCATTGTTGCTTGAATTCCCGGAGGACACGAACGTCCTGAATCTCTCTGATCAATTTTTATTAGGGACAGATATCTTGGTTGCACCTGTGTTTAGACCGGGAATGCGAAAACGTCTCGTCTATTTGCCGCAGGGGAAATGGATTCACTTTTGGTCACAGGAAAGTTATGAGGGTCCGCGACATCTTGTCG
This sequence comes from Bacillota bacterium, assembly GCA_021821085.1. Classification (GTDB taxonomy): domain Bacteria; phylum Bacillota; class Bacilli; order Alicyclobacillales; family SLC66; genus Sulfoacidibacillus. The sequence goes on from JAKACV010000080.1 coordinate 8,106, forward strand.
TAGACTCGCCTTTAGACCAGTTGCCACTATTCATTCGTTATGGGGCGATTATTCCTGAGCATCCGCTCCTGCAGTTTATCTCGTTTCAGGCAATAGAATCCTTGACGGTTACGATTTATGGCGTTGCATCTGAGGCGTCACAAACCTATGTACTGTATGAAGATGATGGAGTATCCTTTGCGCACGAACGGGGTGCGTTCAACCAACTCGCGATAACTGTTCAATCCCTCGAACAAGGCGGCCTAAAGATATCTTGCCATTATGTGCACAAGGGTTATCAACCGGCTTATGGATCACGGATATTCCGTTTAAAGCACCTCGAGGATGCGGAGCAGTATGTGATAAAAAATTTGCCTCGCGTCGACTTGGAACAACTTGCGCAATATGGACAAGGGTATGCGTTTGATTCGCATGCGAATGAAGTTGTGATCAAACTTTCGACTGATTGGTCTGAGGATAGTGTAGAACTACACCGGTAAGACTCGTATTGGAGTGAACGAAGACGTCTGACATCGCTGAGATTTCTCGGTGTAGTGCGGATCTCAGTCTATGCTGCGTACTTTGTAAATTGAGTCACTCGTATGCCTTAAAGAGGTTGTTCAAAAAGGGTCGAGAACTCTGCGGCGCAGGGCTTCGGCTTGTGCTGGACATGCGTGCTCATGTACCACCTATCGTACACTCCGCGCGCATGTCCAGACTTCACCAAACCCCT